>CAMDJN010000001.1 GCA_945900795.1 Rickettsia typhi
TTCTCTCTACGAAATTCTACAGGTTTTGAGCGTGAATGTTTTTGAACGAACCCAAGTAAATAAGCTCTTCGCGGACTTTAACTACAAAAGTTGTGAGGATGATCATCGCCAAGGCTTGTTGTTCTAGGTCGGACGTTGGGACGCTAGTGATTCGAAACCGGAAGCGCCAGTGTTTGCCTTGACGGTTTCAATGGCTGTATCTTTAAATATTGCAGGTTTTGACATTGCACTCTCAAGTTAAGTTTAAAAAAATTTATTCATCACCCCAACAACTTCCTTGATATCTTCCTTGCTGTGGAAGTAGGAAATAGGCAGACTTAGTGTTGTGTTGTGAATTTCTTCTGAGATCGAATAACTCTCTCCAGCAAAAATTTCTTTCATTGCCTTTTGTTGATGTGGCGGAACTGGATAATGGATTTCGGTTTTGATGTTGTGGTCTAGCAGATGTTGACGTAAGCGGTCTCTCTCTTTGTGTCTGATGTTGAAAATGTGGTAAACATCGTAGTAATTTTCGTCAATAACCGGCTTGATGAATCTATCTGAAAGTTCAAGTTCTTCGAAATAAATTTTTGCCAATTCGTTTTTGTGGGAATTTATCTCGTCGAGTTTTTTTAATTTTACGGATAAAAATCCCGCCTGAACCTCATCCAGTCTTGAATTGTAGCCTATTAGTTCGTTGTAATATTTTGCATCAGAACCGTAATTTCTAAGTTTTTTTAGAATCTTCAAAAAACTCTCATCATCTACCGTGATTGCTCCCGCGTCACCAATTGCCCCTAAATTTTTTGTCGGATAAAAACTGAATGCGCCGAAATCGCCAAAACTTCCAGCCATTCTGTTTTTGTATTTTGCGCCGTGAGCTTGAGCAGTATCTTCGATTAATTTTAGATCATGTTTCTTACAAATATTCATGATCGGATCCATGTCACAGCACTTTCCGTAAAGGTGCACAACCATTATTGCCTTGGTTTTATCGGTAATTTTTTCTTCGATTTTTGTTGGATCAATGTTGTAAGTTTTAATGTCTGGCTCAACTAAAACAGGCTTCAAACCATTTTGTAAAATAGCTAGAATAGTCGCGATGTAGGTGTTGGAAGGAACGATCACCTCACTTCCTTTCGGAAGGTTAAGAGCGTTGAGCGAAAGAATTAATGCGTCCAATCCAGAAGCTACGCCAATGCAATATTTTCTTCCAGAATATTTTGAGAATTCTTCTTCAAATTTTGTAACATTGGTGCCAAGGATGTACCAGCCGCTGGCAAGAGTTTTTGCAAACGAAGATTCGTAATCCTTAAAAAAAGATTGGTTAAGTTTTTGTAAATTTTCGTATTCAATCATCCTTGCCTGGTTTGACTTTTATTTTTTATCCACTTAAGCCCTGCGCTTAGATTTGGAGCGGTTGTAAGAAGTGGTTGAAGTTCGTTTATTTGATAAACTGTTTTTTAAAATAATTTTTTTATGGTGTCACCTCGTAAAGATCAGGATAATAAATTTTCTAAAAGTGAATTGTTAGAATTCTACCGTGAAATGCTTTTAATTCGTCGCTTTGAAGAGAAGGCGGGGCAGCTTTACGGCATGGGTTTGATAGCAGGATTCTGCCATCTTTACATCGGGCAAGAAGCGATCGCCACCGGCATGCGTTCTACGATGATTGATGGTGACAAAGTCATCACGACTTACCGTGATCACGGACACATGATTTCTGCGGGAGCTGATCCAAAAAGAATCATGGCTGAGTTGCTTGGAAGGAGTGATGGATCCTCAAAAGGAAAAGGTGGATCAATGCATTTATTCGACACCGCTAAACATTTCTACGGCGGGCATGGAATTGTTGGAGCATCGGTTCCAATCGGCACGGGCCTTGCTTTTGCTGACAAATATCGTGGCAACAACAACGTGACTTACTGCTATTTTGGTGATGGGGCTGCTAATCAAGGGCAGGTCTATGAAAGCTTCAACATGGCCAAGCTCTGGAACCTTCCGATACTATTCATCATTGAAAATAATCACTACGCAATGGGCACTTCACAAGCCCGCGCTTCCTCAATCGACGAGCTTCACAAACGTGGAGTTGGCTTCAATATTCCCGGCGTGAAAATTAATGGCATGGATGTTTTTGAAGTGATCAGAAACGGACAAGAATGTGTAAATTACGTTCGTGAAGGAAATGGTCCGATGATTGTTGAGATGGACACCTACCGTTACCGTGGACATTCAATGTCTGACCCCGCAACCTACAGAAGCAAAGAAGAGCTTAACTGCAAGAAGGAGCAAGACCCAATCGATTCCATCCGTACTCACATTCTAACCAGCAAAATCGCTACTGAAGCTGATATTCAAAAAATTGATGATGAGATCAAAAAGCAAGTTAGCGATGTTGTTGAATTCGCGAAGAATAGTCCCGAGCCTGCTGAGTCGGAGCTCATGACTGAAATTTACAACTAGAGACTCTCGATAATTTAATTACACCAAACAATATGACTAAGAATAAAGGTAAAGGAGTTCGCGTTGCAAATTGGTACTGACTATTCAAATGGGGGGGGGTGTCACGTCAACAAATGGGGGTACGCCACTTTCTAAAAAAGTTGAGCCCTCGAGCCAGACTAATTTACCGAGTCAGGAAACGACAAACATGGACTTGCAGCCCACAGATACAAACACAGGTACAATCACAAATAAGGGCGATGGGAATAAAGAGGTAGGTTCAAAGCAGCTAGATGAAAAAAACAAAGGTGTGGACGATGGGGTGAAAGATAAGGGTGGGGATGGTAAGGAGGAAGAGGGTGATAAGGCGGCGAATATTTTTCTGATGATTGGTGGAGCGCTACTAATGCTAACTTGCATACTACTGATTTTTTTTGCTCCAGCTTTAGGTATAGCGGCTTTTGTGCCAGCTTTGGAAGGGGCGGCTGTAACTGGAGGGGTCGCGCTTGTTGGCGGGGCTGCTAGCAAACTTTTTAAAGAAAATCCAGATTCAAATAATGAAGTTGACAACAAATCACCTAGGCCGGATGTAGAAAAAGGTAGAGGAAAAGAGTTAGAAACTGGACTAGACCACAGTCTAGCAACTAATTCAAAAGATGGTAAGGGGCCGGGTCACAAAGTAGATCAGGATTCAGGTCAAAGTAATCCCTACGGTGCTACCCATGAACAATTGAAAGAATTTGATATAAATCACCCTTTTATGACTCAGGAAGATGAGAAGGCGGCGAGGGTGGAGGCACTTAAACAAGCAATAGATTCAGGGATAATGAGAGATCTATCATCTACTACAGCAGAGGGTGGAAATGAAGGTACATCACCGCGAGCACCGACCTTTGCCGCGAGTGGTCAAGGTAGTATAAATATGAATAGATGATACTGACCAAAATTTACAATTAATCCAAACCAACATGACACTCAGAAAATTAACAGTTAGGGAAGCCTTACGCGAAGCCATCTAGAGTCTCTACTTTAATTACGCTAAATAACTATGTCTAAAGAACTCAAACAAAAGTCTAAAGAACCCCAACAAAAGCCTAAAGAACCCCAACAAAAGCCCAGATTACTTAGCGATAAGATGGTTAGTAAACAGGAGCTTGAGGTGTATCTTCCTCTTTCACAATTTTACGAAGACATGTCAGGCCTCACAAAAGAGCAAGAATCCAATCTGCTGGTTAATAGAGAGAAAGCGGAAGAGTATCAAAGAGAGGCGATAAAGACTCAGGAAAATGGTGTATGCTTTTAGAACAAGAATATCTGGTGCGCATGGTTAATTCTACTACAAATTACTCACGTTCTGCAAATAATCAGCAAGATAGTTATTCCCGGGAGATTATGGAACGAGAGAAGGATAACAAGAGAGCTGCAGAGGATCAAGTGATAAGTGGGATACAGAGAGATCAGGAAACCGAAATGGGAGATACTAAAGCTGAGTGGAGGCTTACAACCAATAACCTTGGTGAAGAGTCGATGCAACCTCAGAAAAAGAAAGATTATTTCATTAGCCATGGTTTTGGGAAAACAAATGTTAGAGAAACAGAAGGTCCTCTTCAATCGAGACCTGTAATAAATTATTACGCTCCGAAACAGTTCGCTTTTCATATGGAGGCTTCTGGATCAACACCGGGTTACAGTGTTGGTGATATTACAGTTATAACCAACGCTCAAATAATTAATAAAAAATTGCCCGAAGATCAAGAAGCAGAAAGAAAGAAACTGACATGGGCAGATAAAGCAAAGGGTCTTTGGAATGATGGAGGCAAGACTCCTTGGCAGAGCATAAAGGCGATACTATCCCTGACATTTACAAAACAACCAGAAGAAGGTAAAAAAACTAATCAAGGCGCCGAAATGGGTGACTTTCAGAGTAATGAAGTGCAGAGGGAGGGGGCGATGGGGGGGGCACTTAAACAAGTAAGAGATTCAGGGATAATGGGAGATCTATCATCTACTACAGCAGATGGTGCGAAAGGAAATGGAGGTACATCATCGCCACCGACCGCTATCGCGACTAATAATAAAGGTAGGGTAGTGTAAATAGATCATACTGACCAAAATTTACAATTAATCAAAACCAATATGACCCTCAGAAAACTAACAGTCCGTGAAGCCTTACGTGAAGCCATGACAGAAGAAATGCGCGCTAATCCAGAAGTTTTTGTGATGGGCGAAGAGGTTGCAGAGTACAATGGTGCCTACAAAGTTACGCAGGGACTGCTTGCGGAATTTGGTGAGAAGCGCGTGATTGACACTCCAATCACTGAGCATGGATTTGCAGGGCTTGGAGTCGGCGCAGCTTTTGCCGGCCTTACTCCAATCATTGAATTCATGACCTTCAACTTTGCCATGCAGGCAATGGATCAAATCGTAAACTCTGCTGCAAAAACTAATTACATGTCGGGCGGACAAGTTCGTTGTCCAATTGTTTTTCGTGGACCAAACGGGGCAGCGTCTCGCGTTGGCGCTCAGCACTCGCAATGTTACGCCGCTTGGTATGGATCAATCCCTGGACTTAAAGTAATTTCTCCCTACAGCGCTGCTGATTGCAAAGGATTACTCAAGGCTGCAATTCGTGATCCAAATCCTGTAATTTTTCTTGAAAATGAAATCACCTACGGCCTCTCTTTCGAAGAGGATTACGATGATGATCATCTTGTTGAAATTGGCAAAGCAAAAGTTCTTCGTGAAGGAAAGGATGTGACAATAATCGCCTTTTCTTTAGTGGTAAAATATGCCCTTGAAGCCGCAGAAATTCTGGCTTCAAAAGGAATAGATGCAGAGGTAATTGACCTACGCACCATCCGCCCAATTGATCGCAAAACAATTGTTGAGTCGGTTAAAAAAACCTCACGCTGTGTAACGGTTGAGGAAGGATTTCCATTTGCTTCTGTAGGAAGTGAAATTGCTTCAATCTTGATGGAAGAGGCTTTCGATTACCTTGATGCCCCTGTAAAAAAACTTGCATCGGTTGATGCTCCACTACCTTACGCCGCAAATTTGGAGAAATTAGCCTTACCAAAAACTGAAAATATTGTTGCTGCTGTTGAAGAGATTTGCCGTGGGATTTTGTAAGGGATTTTATAAAAAATCGTTCAAATGAAACAAAATTTTTTGTACAAGTTCATTAAACAAAATAATATCACTAAACCGACGTTTATCGGCTATTTCATAGCGATCGCGGTGGTTTTGTATTTTTCCTCTTTTACTATTTTTGGTGAGAAGGGTTTGATAAAATTATTTATCCTCAAACAACAAATCGCAGAAAAAAGTTCTTTAAAACACGAACTAAACTCTAAAGCTGCGGTAAAGAAAAACATGGTTGAAGGCATGAAACCAGAGTCTCTGGACATTGATTTATTGGACGAGCAAGCAAGAAGAGTTTTGGGATATGCTGGAAAGAATGAAGTGGTGGTTTACGAAGATAAGTCTAAATAATTTGAACTGATGATAATTCACGAATTGAAACGCAAATTATTTCACTTGCTGATCATTATTTTTCCTGTCACCTATTGCCTTGCCGGCAGATGGCCCAGCCTCCTACTCTTCTCCTCGTTAGGAATATTTGTTGTTTCATTCGACTATTTCCGTCACAAAAACCAATTCATTAATAATTTTTTTTGCAAGTTCTTTGGTTCGATATTGCGAGAGTACGAATTTAGCGGTAAAAGACTTTGTGGTGTAAGTTTTGTTTTCATCGCTGCATGCTTAAATTTTTTATTATTTAAGACGGAAATTGCAGTTACAGCATTCTTCATTCTTGCGATTTCAGATGCCACCGCAGCACTGGTTGGTAAGATATTCTGTAGTTGGCCATTTTTTGAAAAATCATTTTTTGGTTCCCTAGCGTTTTTTGTTAGTGGGATTTTTATCTTGGTTACTTGTGGGATTATTTTTCACGTAGATTCCTGGTTTTACTTTTTTGGAATTTTTACCATAGCTTGTGTAACCATGCTGGAAGCGCGTCCAAGTCTAACCAAAATCGATGATAATTTTTTGATACCAATCGGATTTTCTACGATACTCGCCTTCTTCGACATCCTTTGGCATTACTGATAAACGTAGAGCCTGTATCGTGAGAAGGAATCTTTACTAAACGCAGGAAAGAGCTCAACAAAATGTTGGATGAGATCAATAAGTTGGCGCAGAAATGGCGCAACTCTAAAGCATCCTAAACGATGAAACTAAAATCTCCTAAAGGGAATCTCTAAAAATTAGATTTTTTTTTAGAAATTTTTAGGCAACAAATTTTCGAGCAGGTAAGCGTACTTAGAGGTACGTGCTCGCGAGAAAATTTGGTAACAACAAAATTTACAAAAAAAACAATTTTTAGAGGTTCCCTAAAGTTCTTTTTCCATTTTTTATGGCCCTAGTCATGGCCTTAGTAATGTCTGGTTTTATGATTTTAATCAATGTTGGCTTTGTGTAGGGATTCTTTTTTATTTGGATGAGATCTTTTATTTTTGGCTTCTGCGTTGCCTTTCCAACTGCATTTTTTTTAGCACCACTCGTTCAGAGAATGGTTAAAAAAATCTGCGATGGAAAATGAATATTTTGCCAGCAATTTTCTTCGGACATGGCAATCCGATGAATGCGATTGAAGAAAATTTTTACACTTTTAACAGCGCAATTGATCTCGGATCAATCTCGATGCTTAGTGTAATTGCTGGTTAATTTATGGCAAAATTTACGATCAGAAAATTACAAGAAAGAGGCTTCTTTAAGAATGGCTGGCTTAAGTCTTGCCACACATTTTCTTTTGCCGATTATTATGATCCGAAGCTCGTGAGTTTTCAATCGTTGCGGGTGATTAATGAGGATTTTATTGAGCCAAAAAAAGGGTTTGATTTTCATCCTCACAATAACAGGGAGATCATCACTGCTCGAAAATTTGTTGCCTAAAAATTTCTCAAAAAAATCTAATTTTTAGAGCCTCCCTTGTTTCGAAAACCTTCTTCTGACTTCACAACTTTCCGATTTTAAGCCTTATTCATGCTCTTCCCTAAGGACTTCCCAGACAAGCTCAGATCGTCAATTTTGGTTTCCGAAGTTGTTGGCAAAAGAGTAAAATTAAAACCCCGCGGCAGAGAGTTTTATGGGCTCTGTCCTTTTCACAACGAAAAAACTCCATCCTTTACCGTCAATGATCAGAAGGGTTTTTATCATTGTTTTGGATGCTCAGCCAATGGTGATGCGATTAGTTTTTTGATACAAAATGAAGGTCTAGAATTCAGGGATGCTGTTGTGCAATTGGCTAATGATTTTGGCATTCCAATTCCAAAGGTAAAACCTGAAGAATTCAGGAATAGCATGCCAGCAGATGGGATAGAAAGAGACAGACTAATTCTTGAAAAGATCTGCGAATTTTTTGAAAAGAATCTTTACGATGAGATTGGAATCGAGGCAAGAAATTACCTTAAAAAGAGAAGATTGAGTAGAGTGATCGCAAAGAAATTCCGTCTCGGTTTTGCTAGGAATTCCTACGAATCATTGCTCAATTTTCTTAAATCAGAAAACTTTACTGAGGCAGAAATAGCAAAGACCGGGGCCATAAATCGTAAGGATTCAAACAAGATTTATGACAAGTTTCGCAATCGCATAATTTTTCCAATTACTGACAAAAAAAATCGCATTATTGCTTTCGGCGGAAGAGTCTTGGGAGATGGTTTGCCAAAATATCTAAACTCTTCCGAGACAGAATTTTTTAAAAAGAGTCAAACTCTTTATAATCTTTTTCAAGCCCGCAAGCCTATATTCGACAAAGGCTACGCTGTAATCGTAGAAGGTTATATGGATGTAATTTCTCTAGTTTCGAATGGGATCGAAAATGTTGTTGCAGGCCTTGGAACCGCAGTAGGAGACGAACATCTCAAGGAGCTTTTCTATATCACGGATAAAATCGTAATTTGTTTGGATGGTGATGAGGCTGGGATTCGTGCTGCAAAACGTGTTTCAGAAATCTCTCTTTCGCTAATTACTTCTAAAAAAAATATCAGTTTCGCATTTTTACCAAACAAAATGGATCCAGATGATTTTATTAAAGAATTTGGCAAGGATGAGTTGGATAAGAAGCTGTCACAAGCGATCCCGCTCTCTGAAGGCCTCTTCGAATTTTCCATGCTTGATCTTGGAATTGATAGGGGAGTAAAGATTTCTGCAGAAAATAAAGCTAAGCTTGAAGCGAGTCTATCCGCTAAAATCAACGCGATACAAGACCAATCTTCTAAAAAATATTTCTCACTTTTTTTTAAGGATTCGCTATTTTTCTTGGGAAGGAATGATAAAAAATCTAAGGGTAAAAATGAGTTTGAGTTGGTACAAAGAATTCATTCAAAACCATCATCTCGACCCGCAGATTCAATAGCTAGAAGCATTCTTGCATATATCATAAAATTTCCAGGCCTAATCAATTTTCATGACGAAGATTGTGACGTAAAGGGATTGCAGTTTACTAACGAAAATCTTACCAATGCTAAAGATTTGTTGGTTGAACTGTTAGAAAATGAATCCGATCTTTTGTCGGATGAAATCTTGACCTATCTGGAAGGTCAGGGTTTTTATGAGGATGTTGTTGAGATACGAAAAATCATTTCTGATTTCAAAAACAGTAATTTAGACATTGATTCTGCAACATTCAGAATTCGTATTTTATTATTGCGCAACGTGTTGTTGCAGGCTGACTTGCAATATCGTGATCTTTTGAAAGAGAGCGAAATAGAAACGCATCAAACAGAAATCATAAATCCGAAAATCACGGAAATTTTTAATTACAAAAACTCACTTGAGCAGAAAATTATTTTGCTTGAAGGAGATTTGTAAAGTCTAACCTGAAGCCATTTTTAAACGATGAAAAAAACTACAAAATCTCAAAGTAAAAAAGTCAAAATTATGGCCAAGAAATCTCCAGTTAAAAAGGTAAAAATAGCACAAAAGACCCTAAAAAAATTAGCTCAGAAAATAGCTCAGAAGGTAGTTAAAAACTCGGTCGTAAAAACGATAAAGAAGCCATTAAAAGCAACTTCAAAAACTACGAAAATTGTGAATAAGAAGTCTCACACAAAAACAGTTATATCTAAGATAAAAAAGCCCTTAGTCAAAAAAACTTTAGTCAAAAAAACTCCCATCAAAATTAAGGTTAAAATATCTACAAAAAACTTACAAAAAAAACAGCCACAAATTATTAAGAAAAATAATCCTGTAATCAAAAATTCCGATAAAAAACCGGCAAAAAAAATACTAAAATCTGTCGTTACTAAATCTGCAAATAAACTCGTCGCAAAAGCTTCTAAGTCAGGTAAGGTGGTCAAAAATTTACACCCAAAAAAGGCGAAACAAAAAAATAATCAGGAAGAAAAGCCGCCCACAACTCTGGTTAGAGCGAAGTCAAAAAAAAACGTTCCCGCCAATGACAGAACAAGTTTTCTTGTCGAAAAATTTCAACTGATTCAAGGCGTAAAATCTGCCCTGCAAAAAAGAGATGAAGAGGGAAGGAAGCTCTCAGAAGAGTTGGGAAGCGTCGTTAAAAAGCTTTTATCACTTGGAAAGAATCAGGGGTTTTTGACGCATGAGCAAATTAACGAGCATGTCGATTCGGACATAGATTCCCGCAAGATGGACCGCATACTCGATATTTTATCTGAGTTCAAAATTCAGGTTGTTGAGAAGGAGGATGATTTAGAAAATTTGATAGATGAAAACCTGGCAACGAAAGAAGAGGAAAAAAGTCAAAAACGCAGCGAAGACTCCGTTAAGACTTACCTGAAATCAATGAGTACTGTAAAGCTCTTAACAAGAGAAGATGAAGTCTCGATTGCGATGCGTATTGAGGAAGGGCGCAACAAAACTATTAAATCGCTTTACCAGAGCCCAATTACAATGCACCATTTTGTTGAGTGGTATAACGGTTTGTCTGGCGGTACGATTTTGCTCCGTGACCTAATCAGAATTGATGAGACTTACAATTCCGAACTTGAAGAGATGATGCGAAATAGTGAGCAGTCAGAAAGCGAGGAAGATATTACCGCGCTAATCAACGGTCCAGTTGATTCTGCCTCAGACAATCCTGATGAAAATTTATTTGAAGATGATGAGCTTGAAGAGATAGATGAAAGCGTTGTATCCTTCGTTTCAATGGAGCGCATCCTCATGCCGAAGATGCTCGACCTATTCCAAAGAATATCGCAATTATGCCAAAAAATAATCGACAAATCCGAAGGAAAATCCTACGAGCGCGCCAAAAAAGATAAAGAAATAAACAAGCTAAAAGAAGATTTTGAACAATTTGCTGAAGAGGTAAGTTTTAATGATTCTCTTATCAAAGATTTAGTGGAGCAGCTTTACGAAGCGCAGCAAAAGCTGATCGGTGTTGAAGTTGCGCTGCTTAAACATGCACAAGAATTTGGTGTTGATAAGGCGACATTCCTTAAAAACTATCACGGATTTGAAGAGAAAGGATGGCTAGAAAATGCGAAAATGGTCAAAGACAAAAAATGGCAAAATTTTCTTACCAACGGTGCCGAAAAAATTCACGAAACCCAGAAAAAAATTTCTAAATTTGCCCAGATCACGGGCCTCTCAATTCCTGATTTTAAAAGACTCCTGAATAGTATTCACAAGAGTCAGGACGAGGAATTGAAAGCAAAAAAAGAAATGATCGAAGCCAATCTGCGCTTGGTTGTTTCTATTGCTAAAAAATATACCAATCGCGGTTTGCAGTTTTTGGACTTGATTCAAGAGGGAAATATCGGATTGATGCGGGCGGTTGATAAATTTGAATATCGCCGTGGTTATAAGTTTTCCACTTACGCTACTTGGTGGATTCGCCAAGCCATTACACGTGCCATCGCAGATCAATCGCGCACTATCAGGATCCCAATCCACATGGTTGAAACCATCAACAAAATCGTCAAAACTTCTCGCCAACTTACGCAAGAACTAGGGCGCACTCCTGATGCGCAAGAAATTTCTAACAGATTGTTGATGCCGGTTGATAAGGTTAGAAAAGTTCTCAGAACATCGAAAGATCCAGTGAGTCTAGAATCTCCAATCTTAGGAGATGATGAAGAAAGTGTTCTTGGAGATTTTATCGAAGACAAAAGCGCGGTATTACCTTTCGACGCAGCATCTCATACGAAACTAAAAGAAATTGCAGCCCAAATGCTTTCATCACTTACCCCAAGAGAGGAGAGGGTGCTACGCATGCGCTTTGGTATTGGTATGGTAACAGATCACACACTAGAAGAAGTCGGAAAGCAATTTTCTGTAACGCGTGAAAGAATCAGACAAATTGAAGCTAAAGCTTTAAAGAAATTACAACATCCCAAAAGAGCAAAATTATTAAAAAGCTTTTTACAGGATATGTAGTTTGCAGAACTTGGCCTAAGTCTTTTTATTTCCCATCTTCCAGACATTAGAGATACTTGCTTCAGCAAAATTGAAGTTAGATCTTTTTTGATCTGGGATGACAGGGGTGTCAAAAGATTTTGAGTAGGTTTTAGCAATTTAACCGCTATCAACAATGACAAAGCTAAAAAAGTCCTCGAATGAATTACAAGTTGGTAACAGATTTTTTAGCAGCGAATGATCTATCCAGAGTTTCGGATTTAAGTGAGAATATCAGAGAGAAAGTTTTGGAAGAATATCCTGCAATTATTGCAGGATTAATCAGACAATGTCTTGTTCCAAACCCGGATACGGGAGCATTAAAGTTTGAGATGTCGATGACGACAGCAACGCAGACAATACGAGAATCATCTAATAAATTAATAGAGTTTTATAATTCTTGTAAAACGGATGAACAGCGTTTAATTGCTGAAAATATAACAAGTGAAGCCTTGGCCAAACTTAAGAGACTGCCAGAAGAAATTAATATATCTTGTCGCCCTGAGATGAATTTCAGAAATTTACCAAGAGCTCTGACTATGTTGCCTAAATTAAAGGAGTTAACAACTAGGCATTGCACATTTCAAGAGTTACATACCTCTGCACTACATGTTGATTGTTCTTTTAGTCCAAAACTTGAAACTTTATTAGTTCCAAATGCAACCAATGTCATATGTGATTTTTGTCCATCTCTGCTTAATCTGAATGTTAAGAAGGGAGTTAAAATTGAAGGAAAGAATGAGATCGCGTTGGTAGATTATCATACTCATGAATCGCAAAATCCAACATTGCCACCTGGCAATATTGAGGTTAAAGGAGGTGGTAAATTATCAGCGACTAGTGGTCCCACATTTCCTTGTTGTACAATCTCGTAGAATCCTTCTACTAGCAATATCACCATCATCTTGCAGCCTACTATGGTAAATTTCGAACTTTCCTCATTTGCCATTGACGAAACGAAATCGCGAGGTCGGCTTCATCTGGAAGCGCACGATGACTCAAAATTCCGCTCAATCTTTGGTCGTGACCGTGACCGCATCATCAACTCTTCCGCTTTCCGCCGCCTTCAATACAAGACCCAAGTTTTTGTAAATCATCAGGGTGACCATTACCGCACACGTCTCACTCATTCACTCGAAGTTGCTCAAATCGCTCGCTGGATTGCTGGCGCCCTTAATGTAAATAAAGATTTAGCAGAGATAGTTTCTCTCGCCCACGATCTTGGCCACACACCCTTTGGTCACGCAGGAGAAGATGCTTTGCATGAGAAGATGGAAAACTTCGGAGGTGAAGGGTTTAGTTTTTCACACAACGTTCACACGCTTAAAATCATTACAAAACTTGAGACACGCTTCATTGAGTTTGAAGGTTTGAATTTGTCGTGGGAGATGCTCGAAGGAGTGGTGAAGCACAATGGTGCAATTATTGATGAATCAAATCTAGATGATTACATCCGGGAGTACAATTCGATTCACGACCTCGATCTAAAATCAACTCCATCGCTCGAGGCACAAATCTCAGCAATCGCTGATGACATCGCTTACAATAATCATGATTTGGAAGATGGTCTTAGGGCTGAGTTATTTACCGTTGAAGAAATTCTATCCCTCCCTCTTGTTGGAAAAATTTACCAAGAAATTTTGTGGAAATATCCAAATTTAAAACGCGAAATGTTGGTAGGTGAAGCTAAGAAGCGTCTTACTCTGACAATGGTTTTGGACGTTATTCAAAATACAAAAGATAATCTAGAACAAGCTTTGATTAAAAATGTAGAGGATGTCAGAAATACAAAAAAATTCCTGGTAAATTTCTCTGATGAAATGGAGCGGGCCCACCAAGCGCTAAAAAAATTCCTGATGGAAAACATGTATCGTCACCCAATTGTTAACGAGATGACGCAGTATGCCACAAAGGTTGTCGAGGGGCTTTTTGATTTTTATATCAATAATCCAAAATCACTGCCAAGAGAAAATGGTGATCCAGTAATCCACGACAAAAAACATTTGGCGATTACGGTTTCCGACTACATCGCTGGGATGACTGATAGGTTTGCGATTAGAGAATTTAAAAATTTGAAGATATGAGTAAACGTTACGAATACTCGCAACCACAAACCAAGCCACAAAAACATGATTTAAACCATCTTTTTGAAATATACAAAATCGATGAGGAGATGCGTGGCGACATAAAGGCCGCTGCTGTTAATTTGCAAATATCAGAAGATAATTTTGTTGGGTTTGTGTCTGGGTTTATTTGTAAAACGATAGGCGAAAATAACCCAGAAAATCCTGCTAGATCCTCTCATATAAATCTTTCCAAAATAATTGGTAGAAGAAAATTCAATCCAGATCCGAAATCATTAAAAGCTCTTGGTATCCTTGAGGCGATGGGTTTAAATTTAGATCGTAAGTCAAATGCTCCTGAGCAGACTTTGTGTGTCAGTGGAAGAGTTCCTGATCCCAATGATAATCTTGATCCGAACGGTAATTTAGGAATGAATCGGGTATTGGAAATGCTTCATGCCAAAGTAATTGAGGGTCAGGTGCTTCGGCTTTCTTCAGATGGTTTAACCGAGGAAGAGAGATCAGAAAAGACTGAAGAGATCAGAAGCAATGTTAAAAATCTTTTTAACCTCAACCTTAAAAACGCCAGCTGAAGTATGGTGAGGGAGGGGGGTCTTCTCGCAATTCTTTAAAGTTTTCAGCGGGGTAATCGCCAGGAGAGCGTAAACCTTTTTCTTTAGCTCTGTGTAGGTGTTTTTTACTGACTGAGCATCGATTATGATGAGGCTAGTTTTTAGGGTCTGACCATTGTTTGTAAGGATATTTCGAATTTTTTTTTAAAGCCACTTCTAAAACTTCAGTCACTCTCCAAGATTGTGAGGTAGTAATGAAGTAAGTTCCAATCTAGAGATTCCTTCGGGTATTTAATCTGTCTCAAGTCTTTTTTGGCCCACATACCTAGGGCGGGATAGGTATAAAATTACAAAGTCTTAATTTCTTTAATCATCAGATCTTCATACTCGAGATAGATTTTGTCCTCGATGCGCAGGTCGATAGACTTTAAACCTATTGTTGATCCAGGGGTGCTGTAGATTTTAATCAGATTTTGCCAGGCTCTGTTGATGTTACTTTCGGGAAGTTTTATGAGTAGTCCATTATCTAGACGAATGTCCCATCTTCGATTGCCAAGCCAAGTGGCGGAATAGATTCTGGCGCTGAATTCAGAATCAATAGAAAAAATATTGAAGAGTGATTTGGCGTGGGTGTTTGCGCCATTGCCGGATAATATCACCATGTTTTTAAATTCCTCAGATTCTTCAAACGGAACCGTATTCCCATCCTTGTCGATTATGTATTTTTCGTTTTCATTTTCCCAAATAGCGAATGGCTGGTATTCGATAATGGAAACGTTTAGAATATCTGGGATGCTGCGAGTGATGACGATTTTATGGATCCAGGGTAGCTTTGTTTTCATCGTATCAATCAAGTTTTGTACCAATGGTCGATATTCATTACGCGTACTCTTGTTGCGATTTGTTTCAATTTTTGTTTCGTTGATCACTGCGATAATTTCTTCCTTACTTACCCTCCGATTACCATCAACGTTGATCGTTGAGAACTTATGATCATCAAGATTGAGATAATGCCAAACATAAGGAACCATTTTTCTGTACAACTTTTCCATCATTTGCGGTTGAAAGAAGACCATGAAAAAGAATATAAAGCCGCATAGTGCAATAAAGATTGCGAAGTAATGGGTGATGCGAGGAATGATGATTTGAAAGATGAGGTAGCGTAATTTGCGGACGAGTCTGTTTGCTAGGATTATGTTCCTGATCCTAAGTCTAAGTGAGCGCTTTTTGGTCATTCGCAATGCGAAGTTTCAAGGAGGAATTCAACTATTTCTTCGAATGAAATTCCAACATGTTTAGCGATTTTTGGAACTAGGGAAGTTGCGGTAAAGCCTGGATGAGTATTGACCTCTAGCAAATAAAACTCGTTATCTCCGCCATCTTTATTGTTTAAAATAAAGTCAATTCTACTTACCCCTCTGCACCCCACAACCTTATGACATCTTTCGGATAAATCTAAAATCTCTGCATATTTTTCAGGTGAGATTTCTGCTGGCATGATATAATCTGTCATGCCGGGCGTGTATTTACATTTATAATCGTAGAATAATCCGTGAGGCCTTACTTCGATTGCTCCCAAAGCTTTATCATTCATCACTGCCACCTGAATCTCTTGTCCTGCTAAATATTTTTCGATGATGATTTCGTTGCCATATTTCCACTCATATTCAGCAAAATTGAATTGCGTGTTTGGCAAGATTACTTCTACACCAACACTTGATCCTTCGCTGATTGGCTTGATTACAAATGGCTTACCTATGTCAAGAATTTTTTCTTTATTTTGTGCGTCTTCGCCTTTTTTTAAAAGGTGATATTTTGGGTTTTTTACTCCGACTGTTGAGCAAATTTTGCGAGTTAAAACTTTGTCCATGCAAATTGCTGAAGCAACAATTCCGGAGTGGGTATAAGGGATCTGTAATATATCGCAAATGCCCTGAATACGCCCGTCTTCGCCATATGTTCCGTGAAGTGCGTTGAAAATTATGTCAGGCCTAACCTCTTCCAGGTGTTTAAAAATTTGGCGAGAGAAATCGATTTTTGTTACTTTGTAGCCAAGTTTGATTATTGCTTCGCAGGCTGCCTCTCCAGATCTTAAGGAAACTTCTCTTTCAGAATTCCATCCACCCATCAAAACAGCGATATGTTTATCTTTTAAGTTTTTGGCTTTCATGAATTAGTTAAGATTTTTTTGTATCAGAATTATTAGATGAGGTGGATCCCGAAGAGTCGGAGGAAGAAAATTCCGAAGCTAGTTTAGCATCTTTTTTAAGAGCTTGTTCCGAGTTTATTTCATCTATCACGTAAGCGCACAGATCTTCAAAGGGAACTTTAGTTTTTTCAGAAATTTCCATGATTTTGGAAAATGATTCCATTACGGAGCTTGGTATTGCGCCACCTTTTTTTTCTCCAAGCCACTTACTTTGAAAGTTCAGTGGATGCGTGCCAAGAAATGGAGTGCCGACATAGAGTGTTATAGGAAATTTCTGCCCTCCAAAATCGCAATTTGTGGTAAATTTTTTGACCATTTCTTTAGGTTATTTTTTGCTATTCTGGGACTGTCGCAAATCTGCTTCTGCAAAAAAATTCACACTTTTTAGTGTAATTGCCGTTACTTGTGATACTGCCACTTGCCAAAAGTTGATCAGTGTACAGGGCCGCTTTCTTTAAAATTTGCTGGTTGATTAAATGGTATTAGCATTGTGCTTATGTGATCCCCTTGTATTCCCGACCCAACTCGGCGTAATTGTCGGCTGAAATTTTCATATAATCTCTTTCTGCCTGACTCATGTCGCGGAAATATTTTGCTGGGTTTCCTGCCCAGATTTGACCTGATTTTACAACCTTTCCCGGAGTTAAAACCGCTCCCGCTGCAAGCATGCCAAATTCCTCGACCCTTGCTAAGTCCATTACGATAGAACCCATGCCAATGAAAGCATTGTCCTCGATTATGCAGGCATGGATTATCGCTTTATGCCCAATCGTAACATTGTTTCCAACTATTACTGGAGCACCTTTATCGCCAGTTTTGTTTTGTGCATGATGGGGGCGCGTGCCGTGTAACACGGAATTGTCCTGAATATTAGTATTGTCGCCAATGATGATTGGCGTGACGTCTCCGCGCAGTATGCATCCATACCAAATCCCAGAGTTTTTGCCGATTTTTACATCTCCGGAAATGATAGCGGATGAGGCTACGAAGCTAGAAAAATCAATGGTTGGTAGGATATTTCTGTAAGGTAAAATATTTTTCATTTTTATATTCGGACAATTTCAAAAACTTCTTTTTTGGTTTTGCTCGCGATTTCTTTTGCCAGCATTCCTCCTTCTTGCAGAATCTTTTTGATGTAAGGCTGGTCTTGCTTGATATGGGTTAAATCTTTTTGGATCGGAGTAAGTTTTTCTATGATGATTTCTGCAAGGTCAATTTTAAATTTTCCATAGCCGGAATTCTCATATTCTGATGCAATTTCTTGCTGAGGTCTGTTGGTAAAGGCTGAAAAGATGTTTAGAAGATTGTGAATTTCAGGACGAGCTTCGTCAAAAGTGATTGTTGCAAGCGAATCAGTTTTCGCTTTTTTGATTTTTTTTACGATTACTTCAGGTGTGTCAGAAAGATTGATGCGTGAGAGGTCGGACTCGTCTGATTTGCTCATTTTTTTTGTTCCATCTTGCAGCGACATGATGCGCTTTACGCCCGCCAAAATCATCGGCTCGGGAAGTTTGAAATAATCAGTTTCAAAGCGACGATTAAATGCGCCGGCAATGTCACGAGTTAGCTCAAGATGCTGCTTCTGATCTTCGCCGACTGGGACTAAATCTGCTTTGTAGAGTAAGATGTCGGATGCCATTAACACCGGGTAAGCATAAAGGCCCAGAGAGGCATTTTGTTTGTTGTATGCACTAAGAGAAGTCCACTCTTCCTTAGTTCTCGTCTCGTGCCCTGCAACAATTCTTTCTTTAAGAAATTCGCCTGGATCGCTTCTAATTTTATCTTTAAACTGCGTCATTCGATCAAGCCATCCCATTGGAGTTAAAGTCCCCAAAACCCACGCCAATTCAGCATGCTCAGCCACATCACTCTGTGCAAAAATAATCGATTTTTTTGGATCTAATCCGCAGGCTAAATATACAGCTGCCGCATCTAAAACATTTTGGCGCAGCTCTTTTGGATCTTGGGGCAGGGTGATCGCGTGTAGATTCATCACTCCAAAAATGCAGCGATGAGAGTCTTGTAAATCAATCCAGTTGCGGATTGATCCAAGATAATTTCCTAGATGAAGATTGCCGGTTGGTTGAATTCCCGAGAGGACTGTTTTCATTTAATTAAAAATAAATAAGGCTCATATTTTTATACAGAGCCTTAATTTTGTAAGGTGAAAATGATCGTAAAAAAAATTTGTAATTCTTAATTTTTAATTCTTAATTGATTTGTAAGACAAGCGGATGATCGCTGATTTTGACTTGCGTAAGTGAGCCTGAAAATTAGAGGAAAGTCCGGACTCCGCGAGAAAATGATTCCAGCTAACGGCTGGCCAGCAACTTGAATTCATAGAGTTGGTCTGAGGGAAAGTGTCACAGAGAACATACTGCCAACTGGTTTGAATTTATTTTCAAGCAAAGGGCGAGAGTGAAAATGTGGGGTAAGAGCCTACACGCTTTCATGGTAACATGGATTTGGAAAAACCCAATCAGGAGCAAGACCAAATAGGAGTAGCAGGTTTTGATTTATTTCAAAACAGACGTTCTCGCGTCGTTACTCGGGTAGGTTGCTAGAGGTTAACAGTGATGTTAATCCCAGATGAATGATCGTCGGTTGTTGTGGGTGCAAACCTGCGGCAACTACAAAATCCGGCTTATAGCTTGTCTTACAGCTGAGGGTGAGGCAACGAGGGTTGCTCGTTTTCAAATACAATCTGGAAAGGGGCAATAATTTTCAAGTGATGATAGTTCTGTAAGGATTTGGATTTAATTTTTCTTCACCTTAATGTAAGGAAGTGGTTTACAAATGCGTCCTTACCTCAAAGTGGGCATTGTCCTCTAATTTTAACGCAGAGAGTATTTTTGGTAAAATTTTGTTTAGTTTCTCATCTACTTGCCATGGAGCGTTCATAATAAACATTCCGCATGATGTCATCTTTTCCTCTTCATCTCTTTTTCCGATATCCAAAATCACCTGAAGAACTTTTGAAAATTTTAGATCTAGAACTTTTTTGTAGAAGTTTTTCAGAATAGCTTCCTCCCCAGAAATAATCGGATACCAAATGATGTAGATACCGCTGGAGAAGCGTTTGTAACCCTCCTCGAGACTTAGGATGATTTTTTCGTAATCGTCGCTAATTTTTTTCTGATCCTTTTCAAAAGATGGATCGATTATTATTAGCCCGCGTTTCTCAAGGGGTGGAAGTTTTGATTTTAGCAGATGGAATCCATCTTCGTTGAGAAGAGAAAATTTTTGATTTCCGGCAAAGTTTCTTTTTAGATTTAAAAATTCCTTTTGGTTCAGTTCAGCGAGAATTGCGCGATCGTTCTGGCGTAAGAAGTTTTTGATTATGATTGGTGAGCCGGTGTATATTTTTAACTTAGAAGGTAGTTCTTCAATGTTGCAGCAGTTGGTTCTGGCAAGAATTTCGAGATATCGTGAAGGTAAAATTTGTGAGGAAATAATTTTTTTAATCCCGTTATTTGCTTCAAAAGTTTTGAGAGATTTTTCATCACCAAGATCGTATTTGCCAGACCCTGCATGAGTATCTAAAATAAAAAAAGGAGTAGGTTTTTCACAAAGCTTTTCTAGGCAAAAAATCAGAATAGTGTGTTTTAAGATGTCGGCGAAATTTCCAGCGTGGTAGATGTGGTAGTAGTTCATGCGCCAAGATCTATTTTTTACTCAAACAGATTACTAATTGTGGTTGGCACAAAAGCGGAGGCTTTACTAGTTTTTAAAACTCCCTCCTTATCCTGCTTATTTTTTACATATTCGTAACGTAGTCCGAATAGTCCCGCATCCGCATCTCCTCCCGTTAGAACACCGCTAATCAGTCCACCGATTATTGGGATTTTTCCAATACCAAATAAGTTATTTATCATAAATCCTGGGATGATCATGCCTTTGATGTTGTAGCTATTTTCTTTGAGATTAATTACTCCCTTAGCTGTGACACCGATTTTGTAATTATTGGCAACGAGTGATTTAATGTTTAATAGGCTATCTTGCAGCTCTAAGTCCAACTTGGTTGAGGTGAAGATAATTTTTTCGCTGGCAAAAAGCTTGTCTCGTATTTTTGAAAAAAGCGTGTCTTTTGCGAAGCGTTTTACTGTTTCTGATTCGTAGACTGTTAACTCATCGTCGATTGTGATCTTGCCACCTATCACATTTTTGTTGTTGATGAATTTGTTTTGCAACCTAACGGAAGTGCTGCCCCCAGACATTATTTTAGCTACTCCAAGTACGTCAGCAAGATGTCCGATATTGGTTATTCTACCATCTAAGTTACTACTCATCTCTTTAAAATTTTTGACAAGACGCAGACTTATGGATTCGTTTTTACCATAGTAACCGTTGATTGATCCGGTATGACAAAATGAGTTGTCGCAATTGAGCGTTAGGCTGAGTTTTTTTATTAGCTTATTGTCTGGGAATAGTGCGTTATCAATAGCTGCTTTGAATCGTACATTAGGCGGGAAGCTTCCGCTTGAATTGCTGCTGGATGATGATTTTTTCTTAAAAAATGGTGCAAAATCTAACCTTTTTCCTGTGATCAGAATGTTGTGAGATGAGCCTTTTTTGTTATTCAGGTATGAGGCGGAATAGTTATTTTTTCCGAAATTGTCATTTTTGAAATTGGCAGATGCGAGTGAGAATGGCATGGTTTCGAACTCTAAATTGCCAGAAATTTTTGATGTTGCCACTTCTTGCTGAAGTTGTTTTGCTGAAGTGGGAGTAGGGGATTGTTTGTTGGTAACGAGGCCAGATTCGTTTTTAACTAGGCTAATATTTTTGATGTGAAGTTTTTTTGGATCTTTTACGGAAACAGTAAAATTAAGGCTTGATGGGATATTGACTTCTTTTTCTACGTCAAAACTTTTTGCAGTTATTTTTGCTGCTGTGAGGTCGATATTATTCACAAAATCATAACTTCCAAAATCTTTTTTGGCATTGATGGTTGCGTTACCTTTTAGATACCCGTTCTCGAGCCCACTTATGACTGAGCTGGCAGCTATGTACATGTTTTTAAGATCGAGATTTTCTGTCAGAGGTAAGTGAATATCGAAACTATTTTGTGAATTTCCGTTCAGGTATTTTGTAATCGAATTTGCGAATTCTGAATCGTAATCAACGTGCTTCAAGGTATCTGCTGCGTGTCCTTGTGATCTTCCGGAAATTTTTAAAATTGTTGTGGGAGCGGAAAAGTCATCGATTGCAACTATTCCGTCAGAGATTTTGCTGCTCAAAACCGTTCCATCAGAGATTGAAATTTTCATCGAATTGATTCCAAAATTGGCTGAACCTGATGCGTTTAAAATTGGTGGAAAATTATCATCATAATTGACGTTTAGCCCTGAGAATGAAATTTGCGCATCCATATTTCCTAATTCAGTTTTTTCTTCGCTATATATGAGGGAAAATTTTGCGTAAGCGCTGCCAATCATTCCCCCCTTGATATGCTCCACAACCCACTGTCTTACCCCGTTATCATTAAGAGATGTTGGCCAGAATTTTTCCATTTTGTCATTTGGAACATTTTTTAGCGTAATATAGAAGTTCATTTTTTTGCTGGGCATTTTTTCGCTTGGCGCTTTTTCGCTGAGCAAGGGTTTGCTTGGAACGCTTTCTTTCATTGCTATTGGATCAGAGCTAGTGATAGCGCTTTGCTGTACGTTAGGAATTCCTGATTTAGCCATTGTAGCCAATTTTGACATTGAGCCTTTTTTTAGTTCAGAAATTAGCAGAGACATTTCTAGGTGCGGATGAATTGTGCTGGCATCTTGTATCTCTGGAAAAGTTATCTCCGGAAAATCAGCTTTAATTCTTGATAGATCGAGAACTCCAAGCCTGTCATCATATCCGCCTTCAAGAGAAAAGTTGGTGAAGGATATCTTCTGACTCATGACGTTTGGAAGTTCGACAGTACCTTTTTTTGCTTCTGCTTTAAAGAGGATATTTTCTACTTCGCCATTTCTTACAACGAATGATGCTGAGGTTTTGAGGACTGAATTTACGCGGTTGAGATAATTAAGATTCTGATGTAGATTAGCAATTGAGCTAGGAACGAAATTATCCAAAAGAAAATCACACTTAAGGCCGTCGCTCTTCGATAGGTGGCAGTTATAATCTAGGCTAACATCGTTACTTTCTTTGCCGAATTTGATTTTATTTGTTGAGGAAATATTGAGAGTTTTTCGTTTAATAGCAGTTTTGATTTGCGAATTTTGAACAAAGATTTCTGTCGTAATATTTTTCCCTCTGAGCACCAATTCTGCATTCTCGATCTCAACATTTTTGATTGGGAATTCCCCGTTGCGAATCGAAGATAAAATTTCTATGAGCAGTGCTGTATGATTTGCTTGGCCAGTTTGAATAGTTTCGGTTTGAGATTGCTGCTGGATTTTGTCGAGATTGTCAATTATGAGTTTGAAATTACTGATTTTGATTTTGTTTGGATGTAGTCGTAAGCGGGCTAGATCGAACAGAGAGAATTCTGCTTGTAGTTTTGGGATGATAAAAAATTGCTTGTCACGGATATTTTCTATGACATATGGAATTCTCAAATCTTCAATTGTGATTTGTAGACTTCCATAGGCGGTAAATTTAATGAAGGCATTTTTTAATTTAACCGCGTGGTCAATGTTTTTGCGCAGACTCGACTCGATTTTTTCAGTGACGAAAATAAAAGATTTTGGTTTTGTCGATGTGAGTATAACGAAATAGAATAGGACTAGGAGGACTAGTACGGAGAGCGAGATGACTACTTTGCGTACAATTCTAAATCCTTTTTTTACATTTGGTGAATGCAGAAGTAGGTCTTGCAGCTTATGCTCTTCTGGTTTAGAAGATTTTTTATTTTTGCTACCTTTGCGAGGGGTTAGTTTTTTAATCCAATTCATAAACTTTTTGCCAGTTTTCATTATCGGAGAAGTCTGGCTGGTTTTCTTTGTGTAAGATAAAATTTTCAATCACTAACACATCCATTTCAGTTCTCATGAAACATTTATAAGAATCTTCCGGGCTGCAAACTATTGGCTCTCCACGAACGTTGAAAGATGTATTAATTAATACGGCTGATCCAGTTTTTTCCTCAAATTTTTTTAGTAGATTGTGGAAGCGTGGATTCGTTTGTTTGTGAACAGTCTGTATTCGGGCGGAGTAATCAATATGAGTTACAGCTGGAATGCTTGACCTGACAATATTCAACTTCTTTATTCCAAAAAGTTGTTCTTGTTCTGCGGTCATTTTTGTAGTTAATTCTCTTTTTACCGGCGCAACCAGGAGCATGTAAGGAGAATCGCAATTAAGTTCAAAGTAATCATTAAGTTTTTCGCATAAAACTGCCGGAGCAAAAGGACGAAAGCTTTCGCGATATTTGATTTTTAGGTTCATTACCGACTGCATTTTTATACTACGCGCATCGCCAAGAATACTTCTTGCACCTAGAGATCTTGGGCCGAATTCCATTCGTCCCTGATGCCATCCAATTACCTTTTCCTCTTTCAAAGCAGTGCTGATCAGATCTAAAAATTTTTCTTCGTCTGTGATGTGAAGATATTTTGCACCAACGGAATCAAGATAATTTTTAACTTCCTCGTCACTAAATTTTTTACCAAGATAAGAGCCGCGCATATTATCCAGGCCAGACTCGTAGCATTTTCGTGGGTTGCGTAAATGCTGGTAATAGATGGTTTGTGCAGCTCCCAAAGAGCCGCCAGCATCACCTGCTGCTGGTTGAATCCAGATATTTTCAAAGATTTTTTCTTGCAGTATTTTTCCATTACCGACGCAGTTGAGAGCTACGCCGCCAGCCATAACGAGATTTTTACTACCAGTAATTCTTTGTGCCGTGCGCGCAAGTTTGATCATTACTTCTTCAGTTACGTCTTGAAGTGAGCGGGCGAGATCCATTTCAAACTGCGTTAGTACCGATTCTGATTTGCGTGGTTCGTGCTGAAATAGATCATTAAATTTACTGTTTGTCATGGTTAATCCAACGGTGTAGTTGAAGTAATCCATGTTGAGTTTGAACGAGCCATCCTCTTTTAGATCGATCAGATTTTTCTTGATGAGATCGACATATTTTGGTTCACCATATGGCGCCAATCCCATCACTTTATATTCTCCGGAATTTACTTTGAAGCCGGTATAGTAGGTGATTGCTGAGTAGAGTAAGCCTAAAGAGTGAGGAAAGTGAATTTCTTTTAGAAAGGTAATTTTATTATCAATGCCATGAGCTATTGAGGTTGTAGTCCATTCCCCAACTCCATCCATTGTTAAAATTGCAGCATCTTTAAAAGGAGATGGATAGAAACAGCTGGCAGCGTGGGATTGATGATGCTCAGCAAAGAGGATTTTTGCTGTGATTTGTGATTTGATTTGTTTGGCTTCTGCGCTTAAAGAATTGATCTTGAGTAGGTGTAGCTGTATCTCAGTAAGATCTTTTATCAACGTATCTTTTAAGAATAATTTATGCTTCAGCCAGATCGGCATCGAGGTTAAAAATGATTTAAAACCTCGGGGAGCTTCTGCGAGATAAGTTTCGATTAATCTTTCAAATTTTAGAAAAGGTTTTTCAAAAAAACCGATGAAACTAACTTGATCAAGCGTAATGCCGGCCTCACTTAAAACATAACTCACAGCATGCTTCGGGAATGCTTCATCATGTTTTTTTCTGGTAAATCTTTCCTCTTGCGCAGCGGCTATTATTTCTTCTCCCTTGATTAAGCATGCTGCAGAATCATGGAAGAAGGCTGAAATTCCCAGAATGTAATCATTGTTCATTTTGTGATTTTTAGAAAATTGTGTAAATAAAAGGTGCTACTACTGAGCCTTGCGCGACTACAATCAGAAGACCTAGCAACAGCATGATTGTTATGATTGGTAAGAGCCAAAATTTCTTTCTGGTTTTAAGGAATAGTAGAAGTTCTTTTATTAGGGACATTTTGTGTTATGGATGTTGATTACGAGATAAGTGAGATAAACGAGTATAAGATTGAAGACGATCGGAACCCCTGAAAAACCGTCTTTTTCGGTAACTTTGTCGTTCAGACCAATTTGCTCGCGAGCACGTACCTCTAAGTACGCTTACCTGCTCGCAAACTGATCTTCCTAGAGATTCGCTTCGCTCATGCTCGTTCTCATCTAACGACGCAGGCGTCGTTTCGGCTAAAGCCGTTGATTCGAACTCCTCGAAAAATCTAGGTTTTTCAGAGGTTTCGACGATGATCAGTTTTGAATTCTTTTCAAAAAAGTTTTTTTCATTGAAGGTTGTTAGAATTGATTTCTCATATCTGCCGGCTGCGTATTACGATCAATGAAATAGCTGTCAGAAGAGGGATCTAGTTTTTTGAGAAGGAGATCTTTTTTAAAGAGTTTTAGTACAAAACCGGTTGGAACGAAGATCGTGTAAAATAAGATAAAAGTGATGATGGTGCCATTAATTTTCCCTGCGGCATCACCAAATTTTATCCAGTTTTGGTAAAATCTGATTTGCAGGTAAATGGTTGGATAGATGATTGCGCTTACAAAAAATACCAAGGAAATGCTGCCCAGTAAAGTAGTTAGAGTGCGGTATTTGTAGGCAAGAAAGTAAAAAATTACTCCCCAAATAATTCCAAAAATACGCAGGTCCTTTGTGGTTACTTCTTTTTTCATTTTTCAATTAGACGATATGATGGGATGGTCAGAATAGCTGACTTATCTCTGTTTTCCTTGTTATCAACAATCTCAAAGCGGCAGGTTTGTTTGTCTAAAATTTTACTGACTTGAGATTCGTCAGTGTTTTTTATGAAATCTGAATTTGGTAATTTTGAATCAATGTGGAATATGATGATCATGTTGTTTAGGTGATCAAGCATTATGGTGATTGTAACCATGGTTTCCAAATCGGTTTTAAATATTCCGGAAAGGATTTTTCTTAGAGCGTCGTGTAATACTAGGCGATCTACCTTGATTTGAGGCATTGATTCTGCTTCAAAAGGATGCTCGAAATTAATGTGACTTCTAAACTTTTCACTTAGCCCCGCAATAAATTCATCGAGGAAATTTGTGATTACAAAAATTTCTTCATCGGTGTTGATTTTGTTATCGATTGCGCTTTCATCCAAAGCGTTAGCAATAGCAGCTCTAATGCGTACAGAATTCATGTAAATTTTGTCCAACTCCTCAACATAACGACGATGAGGGAACGGCCCGTAAGGCTCTTCCTTTAGAATGGAGGAGGTTTGACTGATAATGTCGAGATAGGCAAAAACGGCTGATGGAAGCACAACGGAGATTTGGCTTTTAATGTTTTTGATGTCTCGATGATGTACTTCGGTCACTTTCGAAGCATTGAGAACTTTTTCTTTGATCTTGGCAATCAGTAAATCGAAATCTATTGGTTTGACCATGTAGTCATTGGCGGAAAGGTTGATCCCTTTGATCAAATTATCTTTTTGTCCTAGCGCTGTTAAGAAGATGAACGGTATGGTGTTGTGGCGTGTATTTTTACTTTCTCTGACTAATTTTAATAATCCGTAACCATCAACTTCTGGCATCATGATGTCGGAAATTATGATGTCTGGCTTGTTTTGTAAAAAGCTCTCGAAGCCGTGCTTTCCATTGTCTGCTTCAAATACTTCGAATCCCTCGTCACGCAAAATTTCTGTAATATTTTCACGAATATCGCTTTCATCTTCAGCGCAAAGAACTTTTATTTTTTTACTTTCGGTCATTTTTTTAATGTCTAGATAAGTTGGGATCCTTCGAAGCTGCGTAAAATGTCGTTCACGACATCATTACCAGATTCGTTAATGTTTTTTTCTGGTGTAGAATAATTTGTGGCAAGAGATGGTTTTTCTTGACCGTCTCCCAGTAGAATCTTTTGTAAATTTGGTAAAGCTATGAGATGACAGATTCTTATCATCAACATTTCAAAGGTTATTTTTGGTGATTTTGAAAGATTGACCTCAGAAATGCCCCTGAGAAGCATTTGCCAAATTCTCATAATGGAATTAAGAGAAAGTTTTTCTGAGAGTTCGCGAATCTTTTTTTGTTCTGATTCGGAATATTCCCCAAGCTCGTAATTGGTTATCAGTTTTGCTGAAGTAGTTTTGTGTGTAATTTCCAGCAGATCATTTGTTAGCTGTAAAATGTCTGAGGAGTGAGAATAGAATTCGGAAAAAATTTGAAGTGATTTTATAAAATTGCCTTCCAACAAGCTTTCAAAAAGTGAAATGGTTTTTGATTTGCTGCCTATCCCAAGCATCTTTTCTACTATTTCTGTCGCCAAAAACTTCTGATGATCATTGTTTGCGAATGCCTGATCTAATAAAGATAAAGAATCTCTAACGGATCCCTCAGACATTTTTGCGATAAGATCTAAAGCTCGTTCTTCTGCCTCGATTTTTTCAGTCTCCAGAATTTTTTTTAAATGATTCACGATTTCTTTTTCATCGAGACGACGTAGATCGAATCTTTGGCAGCGTGAAAGGATCGTGATCGGAACTTTTTTGATTTCTGTTGTGGCAAAAATAAATTTAACGTGAGGAGGTGGTTCTTCCAAAGTTTTTAACAAAGCGTTGAAGGCGCTGTTGCTAAGCATGTGAACTTCGTCTATGATATAAATTTTGTTTTTTGCAAGGACTGGAGCGTATGCAACTGAATCAATAATTTCTCGAATATCGTCCACGCCAGTTCTGCTGGCAGCATCAATTTCGATTACATCTTGGTGTTTTGATGAGGCAATCAATTTGCAATTGTTGCAAATGTCGCATGATTTGGTTGAGTTATTGTCTCGGTTCAGACAATTGATTGTTTTGGCAATGATGCGTGCTGTTGTTGTTTTTCCAACCCCTCTTATTCCTGTGAGGATGTAGGCGTGATGTAGACGATTGTTTTTGATGGCGTTACTCAGCGTTGTAACCAAAACACTTTGTCCGATTAATTGGTCAAAATTTTGTGGACGATATTTGCGAGCTAAAACTAAGTAGGAGGAGTCAGACATGTAATTTGGAATTCTGTAAAAGCGAGAATGACCCGAACCAAATTACTTTGGGATGCTTTCTTTCGAATCTGGCCCTTTAAGTAGCAAATCCGCCCATTCCCGCCGGGTCAGAATTTGGTATTGGATGGATAATATTTCAAGAAAAAAATTATGAGGGGGAGTTTATCTATACCCAACCAACCTCAAGAAGCTGATTGGGTATAGTTTTTATTTTGTACGCGACACGAAGTCGCCCCCCCCAAGAATTCTTGGCTTACGGGGTCCCTATATACCAAGCAGAGTTCGGTATCTTCAATCGTGTTTGGTATATACCGATACACCACTCAAGTTCACGAATATTTTATTTTTATTAGACACGTGTTGTGTCCGGCGTTGCAGGGATTTTCGATATACCAAACTCTGATAAAAAATATTGGTATGTTGAATCAAATTCGGTATAGGGAATCAATTTTACTGACAATTTTTTTTGCTATATTGTCTGAATTTTTTATTACCGCTGTGGCCTTAGTAGATAAGGATTTAGAAATTGATTTGTCCTGTAAGAATTTTGCCACCACCTCTATTAGTTCTTCTTTTTTTTGAACAATTATGCAGGCATCATTCTCGGTAAGAAGTCCGAAGATTTCCTTAGAATTTGATACTTTATGACCGGATATAATTGCACATCCTAATTTAGCTGGTTCATACGGATTGTGTCCTCCGACATCTACCAGAGAGCCGCCAAGGAAAGTAAAATCGGCGAGGTGATAAAAAATTCCAAGCTCATTCAAACTATCAGCAAGATAGATTTCCGTAGTATCAACGATGATCTCATTTTTGCTACGTTGAGCCAAAATTAAATCCTTCATTATTTCTTTGATTTCCTCAGCGCGGTTTGGATGGCGTGGAACTAGGATGGTTAGAAGGTTCGGAAAAATCTTTTTTAGCTGTTGATGTGTACGCAAGATAATCCGCTCTTCCCCAGCGTGGGTATTGGTTGCAAGCCAGAATCTTCTATCGCCGATTTGTGATTTTAATTCTTCTAATTTTTTTATATCGAAATGCAGGTCTTGTGCCTGAGATTTTAGATTTCCGTAAGAAAAAATCTTTTGATTTGTGAGCTGTTCGAAACGTTTTTTATCCCCTTCGTTTTGAATAAAAATTGCGGTAAAATAATCAAAAATTTTCAGTCCGATTTTAGTGGCAAAGCGCCAATTACGAAAAGATTTTTCTGATATTCTGGCATTAACTAAGAAGTTGGGAATGTTTGATTTGCGTACCTCAAAAAGTAGGTTTGGCCAAATTTCTGACTCAATAAAAATTGCCAGACTAGGTTTCCAAAAGTATAAAAATTTTCTTACACAGAAAACGGAATCTACCGGAAGAAATTGATGTAAGACCTGTCCATTCAACTCTGATAGTTTGGTTGCAACAATTGTGGCCGATGTAAGTGTTGTGGTGGTAATCAAAATGGAGGTATTTTTTTGAATTGCGAGTAGCTCTGGGATTAGACTGAATGCTGAGTTTATTTCTCCTACACTAACGGCGTGAAGCCAGACTAAGTGGCCTTTTGGACGATTTGTTGTCGCGATTCCAAAACGTTCTTTGAATCGATTTTTGTCTTCCTTTTTTTTTGCAAGGCGAATTAGTAAATAGAAGAAAATGATAGGGAAGAATATGACGGATAGGAGGCGGTAAGTGATGAGCATTAGACGTTTAGAAGTGAATCACTTTTCCGTAGGCATCTAATACAGCTTCGTGCATCATTTCAGACATTGTTGGATGAGCAAAAATTGTGTGCATCAAATCTTCCTCAGTCAATTCCGCCTGCTTAGCTATTACGTAGCCCTGAATCATTTCGGTTACTTCTGCACCAATTAGATGAGCTCCTAAAAGTTCTCCGGTTTTTTCGTCAAAAATCACCTTAATTAAGCCATCAGTTTCTCCGGCTGCAATAGCTTTGCCATTGGCCATGTAAGGAAATCTACCCACTTTAATTTTTTTGCCTGCTTCTTTTGCCTTTTTTTCGGTTAGGCCAATAGAAGCGATTTGTGGCATTGAGTAAGTACAGCCGGGAATATTCTCTTTTTTAATCGGATGAATTTTTTTGGCGTCGTATTTCCCGAGTTTGCTTGCAATTTTTTCAGCTGCGATGACGCCTTCATGAGATGCCTTATGAGCAAGCCATGGACCATCAACAACATCACCAATTGCAGAGATGTTAGCTTCCGCAGTTTCAAGATATTGATTGGTTTGGATATGACCTTTGTCTAGTTTTACCTTAGTTTTTTCGAGTCCAAGATTTTCAACATTAGCTACGATTCCTACTGCCATGATGGCTTTTTCGGTTTTAATTTCTTCGATCTTGCCGTTAACCTCAATATTTGCAATGATCTCTCCCTTGTCTTTCTTTAAAGATTTTAGTGTGGCAGATGTGTGAATTTTTATTCCTTGTTTCTCGAAAGATTTTCTTGCGAGTTTAGAAATTTCTTCATCTTCAACTGGAAGAATATTCTCTGCCATCTCAATGATGGTAACCTCAGAACCCATGTTTCTATAGAAAGAAGCGAATTCAATTCCAATTGCGCCACTTCCAACAACTAACAAAGATTTTGGTAGAGTCTTTGGAATCATGGCTTCGCGATATGTCCAAATATTTTCGCTATCTGGTTCCATGTTGGGAATAATACGCGCTCTAGCGCCGGTTGCAATTATGAAATATTCAGCTTCAACCTGCGTTACTTCTTTTTCATCTTTTGAAACTAAGATTCTCTTATTGTCTAAGAATTTTGCAAAGCCATCAACTACTTCGATTTTATTTTTTTTCATTAATCCTGCGATGCCGGTACTGAGGCGTTTTGAAACCGAGCGAGAACGTTCGATGATTTTGGTAAAATCAAATTTAATGTTTTCAGCGCTAAATCCGTAGGCATCAAGGTTGTGCAGTAGGTGATTTACTTCTGAAGATTTCAGTAAAGCTTTGGTAGGGATACAGCCCCAATTTAAGCATATTCCTCCCAGGTGATTTGCTTCAACAATTCCTACCTTGAGTCCTAGCTGTGCAGCGCGAATTGCGGCAACATATCCGCCTGGACCGGCGCCGATTACACAAAGGTCAAATTTTTTAGTCATTCTTTCTGTACCAAACACAATTGAATATACCCAAACATTGCTTGGTGTATATGTGGATACTCGCAGCGCGAGGCGCGACTAATGTCGCATAAAAATAAAAACTCCAGGGCACCTCTAAAAATTCTAATTTTTAGAGGTGCCTCATAGTTGTTGTCAGTAAATCTATCTTCCTTTGTAACTAGGGATTTCTTGCTCTTTCACCCAAATTCCCTTCGGCAATTCTCCGCTTTGGAAAAAAATATCGATAGGAATTCCTCCCCTTGGATACCAGTAGCCGCCGATTCTGAGCCATTTTGGTTTAATGCAAGCGATAATGTCTTTGGCTATTTTTATGGTACAATCTTCATGAAAGGCGCCGTGATTACGGTAAGAAAAAAGATAAAGCTTTAGCGACTTGCTTTCGAGAATGAATTTATTTGGAACATAATCAATCACGAGGTTGGCAAAGTCTGGTTGAGAGGTGATGGGGCAGATAGAAGTGAATTCGGGGCACGTAAATCTTATTGAATAATCAACGTCTTGATGCGGATTATTTTCTGGATATAAAATTTTTTGATCTGGTTTTTTAAACTGATATTCGGTTTTTTTTCCGAGAAGTATTTGTGATTTTTGTTTCATAGTTTCCTCTTCTTGCTGTTTAAAACTTCTTTACGAAATTGTATTGTGCTATACCCATTCCGCCTGAAGAAGCCGATCTCTGACTTCTTCAGGCGGAATGGGTATAATTTTTCTCCTTACCCATCTTAACAAACTGACTAAAGTGAGTCTCGTTAGCAACATCTACCTGCTTATTTTTCTGCCGTTAATTTCATCCCTATTTTGTCAAATTTTTGGCAAAAGAGGAGTGTCGTTTTTAATTGCGATTACCGCTTGTGTTGCCTTGTTTTTTATGATTATTCGGATCTTTCCCGATATCTTGATTTATGAAAAAGTAAGTAATGATTTTGAGCTTTCACCACTTTCTCTTGCCCTTGAATTCAGGCTAGACATACTAGGAGCGGCATTTTTGTTATTGGCGGTATTTCTTAAAATCGTTATTTTGTTTTTCTACGCTTCAGACATAAAAAAATTTCTAAACGAGAGAAATGATCGCATTTTTTATTCTGTTTTTCTTCTGCAATTATTTGGTTTGGTTGGGATATTTACAACCAATAATTTGCTAAATCTTTTTTTATTTTTTGAGATTTACGCCTTCAGTTTCTTTGCAACGATTTCAATTTCTCGCGATAATAATCTTCTCAAACTTTCTTTTCGTTATTTTTGTCTTAACGCCGTCTCGTCTCTATTAACCCTATTCTGTATCTTGGTAATTTATCTCACATTTGATGAGGTGAGAATTGATAGAATTTCTGAAAATTTATCAATGTTATCAGGTTCTCAGGCGTGGTTTGTGATTACGATTTCCCTACTTTTGATTGCTTCCTTAATAACTAAATTTTTTCCATTTTGGCTTTATTTTGAGAAGCTAAAAAGCGATAGTTTGATTGCCAATTTTCTTACCATTGAATCACTTTTTATTAAGACAATTGTTGGCATTTTTTTGGTTGTAAAGTTTACCTATTTTTTTGGTTATTCGATGCTGTTTGATAGGTTTTGGTTTATGGAAATCTCCATTCTGATCGCCGCATCTTTGATCGTTTATAGCTCGTTTAAGATATGCAAACAAAAGCACTTAAAGATAATCGCAACCTATCTGTGTCTGAATAATTTGGGTTTTATCATCCTATGTCTTGCGCTTTACTCGCTTGATTCATTACGGGCGATGTTTTTTTATCTCTTAAATTTTAGCTTGGTGAATTTGTTAATTTTTATTTTTTCTACCTTCTTGAAGCGCTATTATCACACTTCTGCACTTAGTAAAATTTTTCTAATCAAACAAGATCACTTCTCTTTGGTTTTGCCATTGAAGTTTTTAACCTTCGCTATTGTGGCATTTCCGATGACGATTTTATTTTTTGCTAATTGGTATTTTGCGCAGGCTAGCATTGGTTTTGGTCCAAGATCGTCCCTTCTGATATTTGTGGTGATAGCAAATTTTTCCTACATGGTTTTGGTAATTAGATTGATTTCAGTATTTTTCGCAGAAAAACCTGCCGAACGAAATGAGTTGCGTCAGGTAGGATTTAAAAAGTATCAGTACCTGGTTTCTTTCTGGTTTTTAATTATGGCCATTTACACGATATCATTGGCATCGGGACAGGTAAATAACGTTTCTGATAAGTTTGCACATTATCTTTTACTTGATCCCACATCAAAAAAATTTAACCCATAAACAGACTATGAGCATAGCTGCACTAGATTCTTACCTCTTACCTTTAAAACAGATTCTTGATCGTGATGGAGTAAATGAGGTTTCTATTAATCGACCTTTTGAAGCTTGGATTGAACTGAGAGGAGATATGTCGCGTGAGAGCTTGCCGACATTCGATTTAGAGCATTTAAAATCTCTTGGAAGGCTTGTTGCGCAAGCAACTGAGCAGAGGTTAAGCGAGGAAGAGCCTCTTCTTTCCGCAACTTTGCCGAATGGTTTTCGTGTCCAAATAGTTTTTCCTCCAGCCTGTGAGACGGGATGCGTAGTGATGTCAATTAGAAAGCCATCAGTTTTAAAATGGAATTTGGATGATTATGAAACGATGGGAATGTTTGAGTCTACCTCAGTTGGTGAAGTCGAGGACAAAAATAATCTGATTTTGATGAAGTTGTTAAAGCTGAATCGTGTTAAAGATTTTCTTGAACGCTGTGTTATTTACAAAAAAAATATCATCATTTCCGGTGGTACCTCAACCGGTAAAACGACTTTCACTAATGCCGTGATACGCTCCATTCCTCACGAGGAAAGATTAATAACTGTTGAGGATGTGAGGGAAATCGAACTGTCATCGCATGAAAATCGAGTACATCTTTTGGCGTCTAAAGGTGGGCAGGGTAGGGCAAAAGTTACCACTCAAGATTTAATTGAGGCCTGTCTCAGACTTCGTCCTGAAAGAATTATCGTTGGTGAGTTGAGGGGTTCTGAAGCCTTTTCTTTCTTGCGCGCAATCAATACCGGTCATCCGGGATCAATCTCAACTCTCCATGCTGATACTCCAAAAATGGCTTTGGAACAATTAAAAATGATGGTTATGCAAGCTGGTCTTGGTGTAACGCCAAGTGAAATTGCTTCTTATATTCACAATGTGATTGATGTTGTGGTACAGTTGAAGAGGGGTAGCGGTGGTTTGCGTTATGTTTCGGAAGTCTATTTTAAACCATTGTCAGATCGACAAGATGCGCAGCAAAAACAACATGAGGAAACAAAAAACAATGAATAATCGTGACAGGTTTTTTAACAAAAAATTTGATTTTCTGACATTGGATAGGGTGATTGAAATCACTGGGGCTCAAGTGATTGACACTGGCGCTACCATAGTTAGTGAGCGTGAATTAAAGACAAAGATTTCTGATGTTTCAACTCTAGGAAGCGCTAACGAGTCTGAAATTTCCTTCTTAAATTCTTCAAAATATTTAGATAAATTTCTTTCATCAAGAGCTGGGTTTTGTTTTGTTGAAGAGAAAAATCGGGAGAGAGCTAATAATGGTAAAACGCTCCTATTGACCCATCGTAATCCGTATTTTGCTCATGCTAAAATCGTTGCAAGTTTTTATGAAGAAAAGTCCGATAATTTTTTAACCGATAGTTTGGTTGCAAAAACTGCTGTAATTGGTGAGAACACACGAATTGCACCTAATGCTTATGTGGGAGAGGGGGTTATTATCGGAAAAAATTGTTATATCGGGCCAAGTGTTTCTATCATGTCCAGATGTATCATCGGAGATAATTGTATAATTAATGCTGGTGCGGTTGTTTCTTTCGCCGTACTTGGATCAAATTGCATAATTCATAATGGCGTAAAAATTGGTCAGGATGGCTTTGGTTTCGTACATGATTCTGGAATAAATCACAAAATTGTTCAGATTGGAATTGTTCGCATAGGAAATTCTGTTGAGATCGGGGCCAACTCCTGTGTAGATCGCGGGGCGATTGAGGATACGGTAATCGGAGATGATACTAAGATTGATAACCTGGTTCAAATTGCTCACAATGTTGTAGTGGGGTGTGGAACAGTTATAGCAGGATGTACTGCAATTGCCGGCAGTGCCAAGATCGGTAATTTTGTTCAAGTCGGTGGTGGCGCAAATATTGCTGGTCACATTACAATTGGTGATGGTGTAAAAATTGCTGGTATGACTGGCGTAATGCGTGACATTGAGCCGATGCAAATTGTCGCCGGTATTCCTTCAGTGCCAATTCGCAAATGGCACAAAGCCAATGCTATGTTGGCAAAAATGACTAATGCGGTAGGTTAGAGCTATTGAATAGAAATGGAGGTCACCCATTCCCAACCTCAAGAAGTTGAAAGGGTGTTTTTTACGTGATTTGCGACAGCCCCTGTGAGGATCTCTGATATTTTATTTTTGTGATTTGTAAATAGCGCGGTTGCCGAGATATTCTTCTATTCGAATTAGTTCGTTGTATTTTGCAGTGCGGTCTGAGCGGCAGAGCGAGCCGGTTTTGATTTGTCCGGCATTGGTTGCAACTGCGATGTGAGCGATGGTAGTGTCTTCGGTTTCACCAGATCTGTGCGAAATAATGTTTCGGTAACCGGCAGATTTAGCGAGGTTGATGGTCTCTAAAGTTTCGCTAAGAGTTCCAATTTGATTGACCTTTACCAGAACTGCATTGGCCATATTTTCTTTGATGCCATTTGCTAAAATCTTTGGATTGGTAACAAAAAGATCATCCCCAACAAGCTGAATCTTTTTACCCAAAACCTTGGTAATGTTTTTCCAGCCAGCAAAGTCATCTTCAGCGAAAGCGTCTTCAATGGAAAAGATTGGGTAATTATTTACCAACTCTTCGTAATAACGAACTAACTCGTCGCTGCTCAAAATTCTTCCTTCGCCTTCCAGATGGTATTTTCCCTCCTTGTAAAACTCGGTAGAAGCGGAATCTAATGCCAACAAAACCTCTGATCCAAGCTTGTATCCAGCCTTCTGCGTAGCTTTTGCAACATAATCTAAAGCCTCTTTAGTTGAATCTAAATTTGGTGCGAAACCACCTTCATCTCCAACATTGGTGTTGTGCCCGTCTTTTTTTAATAATGACTTTAGGTGTTGGAAAATTTCAGCGCCAATACGAATCGCATCTTTGATTGAAGATGCGCTAACTGGCATGATCATGAATTCTTGGATGTCGATTTTATTATCGGCATGTTTGCCGCCATTGATGATGTTCATCATCGGAACTGGCATTAGATAACTACCTACCTCTCCCCTTGTGGGAGAGGTCGACTGCGCAAGCAGTCGGGTGAGGGGTAAATTGATTTCTGCAATATGTTCAAAAAGTGGAATTCTTTTTGAAATTGCGCTGGCCTTTGCAGTGGCGAGCGAGACCGCTAAAATAGAGTTAGCGCCGAGATTTGATTTATTTTCTGATCCATCCATTTCGATCATTATTTGATCTAATTCTTGCTGATTCTCTGCATTTAAACCAACTAGTTTTGCTGAGATTTTTTGGTTAACATTCTCTACAGCTTTAAGAACACCCTTCCCCAAAAATCTTGCCATGTCTCCATCGCGAAGCTCGCAAGCTTCTAGACTTCCAGTTGAGGCGCCAGACGGAACGGCGGCAATCGCAATCGAACCATCTTCTAATTTTACTTCCGCTTCCAATGTTGGAAAGCCGCGTGAATCAAGGATTTCACGCGCTTTGATGTTTGTGATTTTTGTCATGGTTGAGGCTAATTTTTTTGGATGAAGTGCTGATATTTTTCGCTAAGAAGTCGTGAAATCTTTCCAATTTTTTTACCGTTAATTTCTTTCCCATCAATTTTTACAATTGGTCTTAGAATTAGGCTAGAACTGGTTAAAAACACTTCTTTTGCTTTCATCATTTCATCTGCACCAAATTTTTTCTCGATTACTTTGATGTTATTTTGTTTGGCTAGCTCAATGAGGCGATTGCGGGTAATGCCTTGTAGGATCAAGTTGTCGACATCTTTCGTAATTAGGTTTTCATCGGCATCAACTATGAAAAGATTGGCGAAGCTGGCTTCTGTTACAATGTTGTCCCGAACAAAAATTACGTCGTTAAAACCTGAATCCTTGGCCTTTTGATTGAGTAGAGTTGAGGCAAGCAGGCCAACAGTTTTGATGTCGCAGCGATGCCAACGAATGTCTTCGTGAGTCATGGCAGTGAAGCCGGTCTCGAACTCTTCGTCCGACACTTTTTTTCTTTCCGAAACTGTTGCGATGATGCTTGGAGAGGCTTCTTTAGGGCAGCTAGGAATGCGTGAATGTTGGCCGCGAGTGATTTGTAAATAGCAGGTTCCGCCTCCCATTTTATTTTTGTGGAAGAGTTCAAGTATGAGATTGGTTAGAAATTCTCTCGAAAAAGAATGTGTAATATTAACCTCGCGAAGGTTGCGAAGAAGTCTTTCCAGGTGAGGATCTCCATCAATCAACTTTCCATTTTCAAAAAGAATTACTTCGTAAACCGCATCAGCGAATTGAAATCCGCGGTCTTCAATGTGAACGAAGCATTTTTCGTGCGGAAGGAATTCGCCGTTGAGGTAACTGATTCTAATCGTCATGTGATTCTCGCTAATTTTTAGAGGTTCCCTCCAATCGTTATGGTCTAAATTTTCATTGGAAGAATAACCATTGTCATGCCTTTAACATGTAACCTGCGTTGCATGATGTAAGGCACGTGGTTGTAAAGGATTTGGGTAAAGATATTCTCATTATCGAAGATAAATTTCGTGCCGAAAAACACAGTATTTGGGTAATCTTTTGCAACTCTGTCTGTAAGTTTCATTAGCTTGTCTACGATGTCAGTTCCATATCCAACGTAGGCTTTAGCAAATCGTCCATTAGCATTGCAGTAGTTTTTGTATTTTCGTAAAACCATTTTGGTTTTTCTGCGCATGTCTCGCCATTTTTTTTCTTCACGGAAATTGTTGGAATCAACTTCTCCTACGGTTACAAAAATAAAATTCTTAAAAATTCCTGGAAAAAGTTTTTTGATTTCAAGAAGGCAATTCATGCCGCTACCGAAGGTTTGATCGACGATAATTGCCGCTGTTGGTTCTGATTTATTTGAACCCTCTTCCATCATTCCAAGAGGCGGTTCTATGTCATAGCCATAAAAATACATCTCCTTTTGCATCAGACGTAGTTTGAACTTACGGTAATTTCTTTTAATGGAAAATCCGATACCAACAAAAACTGATGTAATCAGTAAAGTGACCCAACCACCTTCATGAAATTTTTCAAAAATTGTTACAGACAAAATGCAAAAACAGAGGATAAATCCGACGAAGGCGGTAAGGAATTTTCTGAGCCATTTTGGCTTTTTCTTGCGACCACGCAACCAGTAGATTGTAAGGCCGAGTAGTGACATCGAGAAGGTGATGAATACGTTGATTGAGTAAAGAATTACTAAAACATGGACTCTTCCTCCCGTAATCAAAAGGGTTGCAATCGCTGCCACAGCCATGAATAGAACGCCATTTTTTACTACTAATCTGCTAGAGAGTGAGCTAAATGATTTTGGCATCCATTCATCATTTGCCATGTTGGCAACTACGGTCGGGCCGGCGAGAAATCCTGAATTTGCTGCAACTAATAAAAGTCCAGCTTCGAAGATTAAAACAATGGGTACGATGAATTTTCCAAACTCGATGTCTTTGTAATTCCAGACCTCGGTGATGAAGTAGAAGGTGGTGGCGTTGAGAGTTTGTCCCTCAACTTTTTGTACTCCCCAAAGCAGGTAAAGCAGAATAATGCCAGTGGCCATGAAGGCGAGGGAGATGGCAACTAAGAACATCGTTAATTTTGCGGTGTGAACTCTTGGTTCTGAAAGAGTGTCAACATTGTTTGAAACTGCTTCAAGACCGGTGTAAGTTCCTCCTCCCATTGAGAAGGCTTTAAGAAAAAGCGAGAGGATAAAAATAAGTCCGAACGAATCTTTTAAGTGATTGGTTTTTTCTATCGCTTGGGGGACTAGGTTAGAAATGCCGTAATGGTGAGTTGTTATTCCGTAGATGATGAGGAAGACGTGAGTAATGACAAATCCAAGAAAAATCGGGAGAAGGAATTTGATCGATTCTTTCATGCCGCGCAAATTCAAGATTGCGAGTAGGCCAACGAGGACGATGGCTAAGATAAGCTTGGCTTGTTGCCACTCTGGAGGGAAGAAGCTAAAAACAGCATCAACTCCACTCGCAACTGAAATGGCGATTGTCAAAACGTAATCGATGATCAGAGCTGATCCGGAAACTAATCCAGCATGTTTTCCAAGTAATCTTGTGGCGACGCGGTAACCGCCACCACCGTTTGGAAAAAGTTCAATTACTTGAATGTAGGCGTAGGAGATGATGAAGACGGTGAGGGCGGTGGCAATTGCTAGATAAATTGCGAGCTCTTTGTGAATACCGAGTGCGAGGAAGGCTTCTTCAGGACCATAACATGAAGACGAGATTCCGTCTGCACCAAGTCCAATCCAGGCTAGAAATGCAACTAGGGAAATATTTTTCCGAGTCTCTTTGTCGAAAGGATCGCGCGGATTGCCAAATAGAAGCTTTCCAAGTTTTAATGGCATAAATCTCTGACCTTTTCCATAAATTCTTTGATTAATTTTGGCGATTTTCTTCCGCGAATTTCCTCAATTCCAGATGAGATATCGATCATCTTTGCGCCGGTGATTTTTATGGCCTCTTCAATGTTGTCGATGTTTAATCCGCCTGATAAAAACCACTCTTTTTTACTAATAAAATTTTGTAAAATTTTCCAATCAAAATTCTTTCCGCTTCCCCCAATCTCTCCCTTGATTTTTGCATCAAACAAGAAGCAATCAGCGCAATTTTCAAAAATTTTTACCGAATCTAAATCTTGAATTAAAGCTATTTTAAAGGCTTTAATGATTTTTATTTTTGGAAATTTTTGTTTGACCTCGTTTAGAAAACTTGCGGTTTCTGAACCGTGAAATTGAAAAAAATCCGGATGAAATTTGTCAGAGATTTCTTGTAAGAGATTAATGGGAGGATCAACCGTCACCGCAACTTTGGAGATATTTTTTGGAATTGAATAGGAGAGGGCGGAGGCTTGATTTGGCGTAACAAATCGAGGAGATTTTTCGTAAAATACAAAGCCCAGAAAATCACACTTCTGGGCAATAGCAACTGCAAGAGCTTCAGGGTCAGTGAAGCCGCAAAGTTTAATTTTCATTTAAGATTCTAAACAGGTTGTGAGCAGCTCAAACTAGAGGTTCCTAGAATTTAAATCCTGGCGGAAGTGGAATGCCAGCGGTTGCTGATTTTATCGAGTCAGCAGAGCTGTCATCTGATTTCTTTTTAGCATCGTTGAAAGCTGCGATTAGCAGATCTTCGAGTATTTCTTTTTCATCCGCATTTCCAACCAAAGAAGGATCGAGGAATATTTTTTTGACCAATCCCGCTCCGGTGATTGTAATTGTAACCATGCCTCCACCAGAAGAGCCTTCATATTCACTATTCGCCAAGTCATCTTGGATTTTTTGCATTTTCTTTTGAACTTCTTGCGCTTGGCGCATCAGTAATTTCATGTCCATGTTAATTCCTAAAATTATTGTTTAGTTATTTCTTTGCCTTTTGGTGCAAGTGGTGTAGTTGATGGATCAGATACTATTACTTCTGGAGTAACTCGTTGCGCCCCCTCTTTTAGTTCTTTGAGGATCTCAAGCATACCTTGATGGCTCAAAAGGCACTGGTGCCGGACGTGTTGATTTTTTAGGAGAAGAATCGTCAGATTTAGACATAATTAGATTGAATTAAGGTTGAGGGAAGTCTGTCACAAAAAATCAGAGATCTTTTTACAAGCCTGCATCAGGGCCTGAGCCTTGTTTAGGCATTCTTGATATTCTGATTCTGGATCGGAATCGAAGACAATTCCAGCTCCCGCCTGAAGGTAAATTTTTCCATTTTTGATCAAGGCTGATCTGAGAGTGATACAGGTTTCCATGTCGCCATTGCCAGAGAAATATCCAACACATCCAGCGTAAAAACTACGTTTTACTTTCTCGATCTCTTCGATGATTTCCATGGCGCGGATTTTTGGTGCGCCGCTGACAGTACCAGCTGGAAAGCCTGAAATTAAAGCATCGAGACCATCATAACCATCTTTCAGAATTCCTTCAACATTTGAAGAAATATGCATGACATGTGAATAATTTTCGATGGTCATTTTTTCAGTAACGACAACTGAACCTTCTTTCGCAACACGCCCTACATCATGCCTCCCTAGGTCAATCAGCATTAGATGTTCGGCAACCTCCTTTTCGTCAGCGAGTAATTCGGTAGCAATTTTTTTATCTTCTTCAGGATTTTTTCCTCTTTTTCTAGTGCCAGCAAGCGGTCTAATTGTAACTTTTTTTTCCTTCAACGAGACCATGATTTCGGGACTAGAGCCAGTCAAAACGAAATCATCAAATTTCAAATAAAACAAAAAAGGGGAGGGGTTCACTGCGCGTAATGCACGATAAAAAGCGAATTCAGGTAAATCTTTGTCAAAATTTGAAGTAAATCTTTGTGAAGGTAAGACCTGAAAAATATCACCATCCGTAATGTATTTTTTTGCCGCTAGAACCGCGTTACAATATTCTTCTTTTGAGTAGTTAGAGGTGAAGTTAAACTCTGGCTTAGCGTTTAGTCTAGGAGTTGCATAAGGTTTTTGTAAAATCTCCTCAACAAAAGAAATTTTGTTAATTACCTCTTCGTAAGTCGGATTATTTTTGGAAGCAAAAACCGGAGCACAAATCAAAAGATTGTCAAAAAGATTGTCAAAAACCAAGATGATTTGTGGGCGAATAAAAATACTGTCAGGGATTTTTAGTTCATCTTGTAGGTTGCGATTGGGAATTTTTTCCATCAAACGCACCATGTCGTAACCCATGTAGCCAAAGACCCCACTACACATTGCTGGAAGCGGTATCGCTCCTTTATCTAAAGTATCACAATTAATTTTGGATTGCTGAATGAATTGACGGAGATTTTCTAAAACATCTCCCTTTTCTTTCGTAAAACTTTGCGGTTTTTGTGCAAAATCAGAATTAAAAAATGACTCACCAGCAGTGCATTTCCAAACTACGTCAGGCATGAATCCTATCACAGAAAATCTTCCCTTGTTATTCCCATTCTCTGCTGACTCGAATAAGAAATGATGATCTGGAAAATGCTGAAAAATTTTCAGTGATGCCAGAATGGGAGTAATGACATCTGCAGGAATTTTTTTAAAAACTAAAGCAGATCCCAAGCTTTGCAAATGCCAAGAGAACTCGTCTTTTGTTAAATTGCTCATTAGGATTTATTTCTTACCAGCACTCTCTTGTTCTGCTGATTCAAAAAACTTTTCGTTTACTTGAATCGGATATTTTTTTAACAGGAATGAGTTATATTCTTGGACTATTTCATTTCTGAAGAGTTTAGAATTTTTCATTTCTGCAATTTGTTTTTCTTCAGAAGTTAAGAAGTGTTTTTTTACCCCCTTAAGAACGCCGATGGTTAACTCATTTTGTCCAGAAGCAACTACCGGCGTGGTTTCGTTGATCTTTATTTTAAATAACTCATCCAGGAATTGGTTTGGATAAGCGATCTGTCTTCCTTGGAAATTAACGTACGTTACCCTCGGAAATTCACGATTTTTGTCGAATTTAGCGCCATATCTGGTTGCGATTTGAGCTGCTTGAGCAGGGTTTTTAGATATTTCTTCCTGCAATTTTGCGGCAATTTCTTTAAGCTTAAGTTGTCTTGTTTGAATTAATAAACCTGCCAAAACATCTGATCTCGCTTCAGTAAAGCTCAGCTCTCTTGCCGGTTCTACTTCTTCAATCTTTACAATGTAAAATTTACTTTGATCGCTACTGAGTATGACTTGTGAGGTTTGGCCTTTTTTTAGAGCAAAAACATTTTCACTAAAATTTCCTATCGACTCGAGATCGCTTACTTCCTTACCGTTTGCTCCAAGTAGGGTCTGATTGATTACAACTTGTACAGGTTTTTTTAGTTTGAACTTTGTTGAAATTTCATCGAGTGAATTTGCAACCAATAGAGAGTCATTAATTTCAGAAATTCTTTTATGTAGAACCTCTTCCTCCCTACCAGCAAGCATAGATTTACGTAACTCATCCCTAACTTTTGCAAACGGAACTGGTTTGGAGGGGTTAACTTTAATCACCAAGAAAATATGAGAGCCAAGAGGGCTTTGAAGTACTTCGCTATGTTGATTAAGATCTAGTGTAAACACTGCATTGGAAAGCTCGGGAATTAACACCTCTTTCGTTGCCTTTGCTATGGTTATAGATTTTTCATCTCCTTTGCCAAACTTCTTTGCCAGCTTTACAAAATCAGATTTTTCTACATTGCCTGACTTTTTGATTTCATTTAGTTCTTGCAAGAATTCTTTACCCTTAGACTCGTCATCAAACTTGACGTGAAGCAGGTCGCGACTTTCTGGATTAAGGAATTTATCTTTATTACTTTCATATTCAGACATAACTTCTGCATCAGAAAGCGTAAAATCCTTTGCAAAAAGATCTTTGCTAAAGTGAGTGTAAGAGACTGTTCTTAGTTCGTTTGAAAGATAATGGCTTTTGTTTTTGGTAAAGAATTCCTCAACTTGCTTCTCTTCTGGTTGTGGTAAAGATTTAATACTGCTCAATGAAAGAGTGGTTATGTCGGCAATGCGTTTCTCTTCCTCAAAATTTACCATTTCTACGACAATATTTTGATTTATTGGAGCTGCGGCGGAAATGCTTTGTAATATGATGCTTGCGGCAATTTTATCGCCCATCTCACCAACATATTTCTCTTCGTTAAGTTTGTTATTTTTTAGAAATGATTCAAAGATTTTGTGATCAAACTTACCATCATCTCCACGAAAATTTGGATCTCTTGCTATAGATTCTAAAATAATTTGCTTGTCTGCCTTTATTCCATTTTCATCAGTGACTTTTTTGATCATCAAGTCATTGACCATGTTTTGTACAATCTCAGATTTAAATTGCGCTGATTCCAAATATTTCATCACCTCTTCATCTTTGCGTGAAGATAAAATTCTATCTCTGTAGGTTTGCATAACCTTGCTTACAGCGTTAGCAGAGATGGTCTTGCTGCCAACTTTAACTACCCAAGATTCGCGTCCACCCAGAATAAAATCGCTAACACCAAACAATATGAATGTTAGAACCACGAAGGCTAAGATGATTTTGAAAAAAATACTTCCTGCAAGTTTGCGAGCTAGAGACATTGTATGGTAAAATAAAATTGAAGGTTGTTAGAGGTTCTTACTCTAGTTGTGATAAATATCCAAATTGCCAAATTTTGTAAATTCTGCATCAAAGTAAAGATCAAAATCTCCGACCGGACCATTTCTTTGTTTTGCTATAATAATCTTAGCCTTGTGAGAGAATTGCTGCATTTGCTCTTTCCACTTTTGAAATTTTTCCACGTCCTCTTCTGCTGGACGTTTTCTTTCCAGGTAATAGCTCTCGCGATAGATAAAAGCAACTACGTCAGCATCTTGCTCAATCGATCCCGATTCGCGTAAGTCAGATAATTGCGGCCTTTTATCTTCCCTTTGTTCGACGGCACGCGACAATTGTGACAAGGCTAGAACGGGAATGTTAAATTCCTTTGCGAGGGCCTTCAGTCCTTGAGTTATTTCAGAAACTTCTTGAACACGATTTTCTTTTGAGTGAGCTGAAACGCCGCGCACCAACTGCAAATAATCAATAACCAAAAATGCCAATTTGTTTTTTCGAATCATTCTGCGTGTACGAGTTCTGATCGCAGAAATCGAAAGGGCAGGGGTGTCATCAATAAAAAGTGGCATTTTGGAAATTTCTGCACTGCGCAGTGCGACAGCTTCCCACTCGTGTTCATTTAGCTGGCCCGTTCTAAACTTAGTTGCGTTGATGCTACTTTCCATGGAAAGAACTCTTGCTGCAAGTTGGTCTGAAGACATTTCAAGTGAAAAGAATCCCACCGCTTTTTGATCTTTTTTGTCACTAATTTCATTGTTAAGAAATCTGCAGGCATTGACTGCTATGTTGATGCCAAGCGCCGTTTTACCCATAGAAGGTCTGCCAGCAAGAATAATCAAATCCGATTGTTGCATGCCACTTAGGATTTTATCCATGTCAACCAGGCCTGTGGATATACCACTGATATGACTATCGCGCTGTTTTGCAATTATAGTTTTATCGAGAGTTTCTTTAAGTGAGGAGGAAATGCTGCGAAAATCCACTCTAACTCCACCATGTTCTGTAAGTTGAAATAATTTTGATTCAGCAAGCTCAACCTGATCTTCAGCAGAAGATTTTTCCTCAGCTTTGTAAGCCGTATTTACTATGTCTTCACCAATTATTACTAATGCGCGTTTAAGAGATAAATCGTGAACCAATTTTGCGTAATTGGCAATATCGATAATTGCGGATGCTGATGCAAGTAAGGTTGAGAGGTATAGCGCTCCGCCAGCTGCTTTAATTGAAGGTTCCGATTCAAAAAATTGTTTTAGGGTAATTTGATTTGCAACGATGTTTACTTTCTCGATATTGTGAAGAATTTGTGTGAAAATTTTTTGATGAGATGGTTCGTAAAAATGTTCTTCACGCAAAAATTCTGAAACTCGATTTAGATATTCGTTGTTAAGAATGATGGTACCGAGTATTGCCTGCTCAGCCTCGATATTAAACAATTCTTTTCTTGATTCGCTTTGCTGCCTCATTTGTTTATGGCGGTAAAAATTAGAGCTAAAATCATCAGAACCATGCTACAGTAAAGCGAAGCAAGAAAGTATGGATTGTGAAGCGAAAATTTTTCTACTTTTTTATCAAAAGAATAGACCGATTCGTTTGCTGTATGATTTTTAGAGTAAGGTGTGGAGCCTTTTCCCACAATTTTGTACTCACCATCAATGTTTTTTTTTGATTGAAACTTTTTTTTCAAATCTTTCGCAATATAAACCCAGAGTAAATACAGGATGATTGGTATTAGTGCTGGCCAGAGTTTGAGTAGGATTTTTATCATTCTTAAAAAGGAACTGATCCAAGATGTTACAATTTCTCTGCAAAAGCCTTTTGGACTTTATTATGTTTTTGTATTTTTTATGTGACACGAGAGGTGCGCTCCACCTTTGCGTAAGTCCCATTTAAGGAGCCCTCTGAAAAACCATCTTTTTCGGTCATTTTGTCGTCAGACCAATTTGCTCGCAAACTGATCTTCCTAGAGATTCACTTCGCTCATGCTCGTTCTCATCTAACGACGCATGCGTCGTTTCGGCTAAAGCCGTCGATTCGAACTTCTCAAAAAATACAGGTTTTTCAGAGGTTCCTTCAGTTTTAATGGGTAAGTCTGGATAGCAAATTTTGGTCTATTTTACTTCAAGTCCAAGAATTTTCATGATACCATCTTTGGTGATTTTTTCTTCTAATGAGGCTATCGCCGCGCGATAAGACTCCTTCTCGCTAATCATAGAGCTTCCGGTAACTTCGACTGAATTACTTGCGGCAACTTTACCATCGGCCATATTTTCAAAATCAACTTCAACTTTGGTCATTTTAGCACCATAAACCTCATTTGTTCTGCTCTCAGATTTAACGCGAATTACAACCTGGTTTGGATTAGATGGATTGCGGTTTGTTGAAATTTTTATTTGTTCGCGATTTAAAGCGGTACGAATTATTTTTGCGATTTCTTTTGGTGAATCAATTTCAAAATAAAACTCAATTTTATTTGAAAAAGAATCTAACTGACTTTTGAAGTCTGCTATACGAGCCAATTTTTGTTTTAGGTTAATATCGTCTCCAACGCCGTTAAGAATTCGACTTTTCAACTCTAATTCATTGCCTAAGCCTGTTATTTTTAGCAGAGCATTTCGTCTTTGAATTGTGTTTTTCCCTAAAGAGTTTTTATCTAAATCGGTAATTTGTCTCTCTAAGAATCCGGCCCTGTCTCTTTGTTCATTAACAAACGGAGCTTTGTCTACAGCTACTTCAACAAAGAATTTTTGTCCAATCTTGTCACTTTCCGTAACCTTAAAATTTGAAAAACTTATTTTCTCAACATTTTGTCTGACACTTTGACGCATCTCTTCATTGACCGCGTTAGAATTTTCTTCGCGTACCAGGGTAGACTCTGATGACACGGTAACAATTAGGCGTGCCGCAACATCGGCAAGTGCATACTTTGTGGCATCCTCCATAGTGTAGCCTTCTGATACCCCGTATAGTTTTTCAGAGTTATTTTGTTTCGGAGATATGTACCAGGAAGGGCTGTCGGAAATTTTTTCTGCCGCACTAACATTTTGGGCAAAAAAAAGTGCTACCGCGATTAACGGTAGCACTGAAAAAAAACGATTTTTCATATGAATTTAGTCAAGTTCTTTAAAAACGTCCTTACTATTCTGTTCGCTAGAATTGATGCGGTCTGCTGACGCACCGGACTTTCCGCTCTTAACCATTTCTTTTTTTAATTCAGACTGGCAAGAGAAGATAAAAAATAGCGTAAATAGTGTGAGTAATTTTTTTGCCATAAATTTATTCAGCTTTTGGTTTTTCAGTTGTAGTTGCAGGAGCTGCTGCGTTGGAAGAAATTTGTGACTTTCCTTCTCTTTCTTTTTCTAGCTCATCAAATAATTCCTTGGAAGCTTCTTGACTCTTGGCGATATTGTCTCTGCCAAGTTTGGATTTTAACAATCCAGCTTCAAGATTTTTTTGGCTATTTTCCAAGAATTTTGAGTAATCTTCTTTTTTCAAAACCATTTGAACATAAAGGGTTCCGTCTTTTGCTTGGAAGATATTGATTCTTCTAACGCCAGAGAGTGGGAGGTTTTTGACAACGTCTTTAGTTGCTTGAGCAAAAAACTCTTCAACATCATCATTATCATTAACCTTCGCTGATTTTAGAGAGTTTTTAGTGATTCTGCTAATTTCAGATTGAATTGTAGCGGCAATGTTTCCCTTCGCATCAAGCTCCGCTTTCGGTAATTGAAATTTAATACCACCTCTTGACGGGCTAGCAATACCAACTCCACCAACACCATCTGCAACGGAGGGATCAAGTACCCAGGTTGGAAGATCTGACAATGAGCCACCAGCATCAACTGTTTTTACATCATCCTTTTTCTTGCAAGCAAACGAAAGAGACAGCGCTGCTATCGATGCGATAATGAGAATTTTATTTTTCATATTTTTGTTGTGATTAGTTAAATTTAGTCACGAAGTTTGAGAGGTGAAAATACCTCAACACGATTGAAAATACTAAGCTTAGTTGGCATATCGGAGCTCTCCTTAATGCGGGGCACGACTCGTGTCGTGTACTACAAATAAAAACCTAACTCATTCCAAGTTTTTAAGCTCGTAGTGAGTGCGGACTTTCTAAAGCTGATAACTCCAACTGCTAAATTAAGCTCTTTTGTGAGAAAGAAAAATGCAAGATGATTTCTTTTTTATTTGTAAAAGTGGCGAAGTACTAAACTACCGTTTCCGATACGGAGTCTTTCAATAATCGCATTGTAAACATAGTCATTAGCTTTTCTTACCGACTCAATAATTCCAATTTTTTTTGCTATATTGCAGGCAATGGAGGTTGCGAGCGCGCATCCGGTGCCATGAATATTTTTATGTCCGATTTTTTTATTAGTAATGATGTGAATTTTGTCTTTCTCATCAAGCAAAATGTTGTAAATATTTTTATCTGCAAAGCTGAGATGCCCACCTTTTACTAAAACATTTTTTGCCCCCAAATTTTTTATTCTTCTGGCCGCAACCTGCATTTCCTCTAGACTACCAATCTTCATGTCTGCCAAAATTTCAGCTTCGTCAATATTTGGAGTTACCAAATAAGAACTGCTGATAAGTCTTGATTTTAGTGCGTCTACAGCACTTTTCCTTAGTAAAGAATCGCCAGATGTTGAAATCATTACCGTATCCAAAACTAAGGGAATTCTCTTATCTAATATGTCCGCTATGCAATGAATGACTTGGCTAGTGCCAAGCATTCCGATTTTTATTACATCGAAATTAATATCATCCAAAAGGGTTTCGATTTGGGTTCGTAAAAATGAAATTGGGGGAGTATGAATCGTGACAACTTTTTGTGTATTTTGTGCAGTAAGGCAGGTGATGACGGAGGAGGAATAAACTTGATGAGCGCATGCAGTTTTGATATCAGCTTGAATACCTGCGCCTCCTGAGGGATCTGATCCGGCAATGATAAGAATTTTTTTTAGTTTTTGCACCAAATCAATATTTTAAAAATCTATCTAGTGGCTCTTCAGCTATTTCAAATTTTCCATTACCAACCTGCAATACAGCTAGATTGCGCTGTACCAAACCATTTGGTAAAAATCTAAATAATCCGTCAATTCCTTCGAAGCCGTTCTTGGGAGGGTTAGTTTGTTCAACAAAGTTTTTTGCGGTAGGTATTTCGCCGTTCCTGTAGTCTACCATTTTTGAAACCAGCGCTACGGCGTCGTAAACTAAAGAAGAGACCCTAACCGGCTGTTTGTGACAGATCTCGAAATAAGACTTTTCAAATTCTCTAAATTTTTTATTTTCTGGAGCGGCAAACCAGCTACCAACAAGGTTTGGATCATTCACCGTTGAAATGTCATCCCATTGACTTGTGCCAATGATTTTGAAATTTCTTTCATCGCCATTTTGATTTTTAATTGAAGCCGCAATCTTCGATAAAACTTTTCCCGATTCCGGAACCATTATCACTTGAGGGTAGATTTTATCTGATTCCGTCACCACTAAATTTTTTTTATTTTTTGCTCTAGTAATCCTTGATGAAAGAGTGAAGGAATTGATCACCCTATTTACAACCCGATCTATCGTTTTATCCGAACCATTTTCGTAAAATTCTGCCGTAACAAGTGTTGCATCGCGATTTTTTACAACCTCTTTAAAAATGCTGTGAATTGTGGTTCCATACTGATTATTGGGGGCGATAATTGCGAAGCTGAATTTGCCCTTATCGAGAGCGAAACTGACAATCTTGTCAATCTGCATTTCTGGTATCATCCCGGCAATAAAGATTCCGCCGTTGCCATACATTTTATCTGCCAATTGTTGATTATTGGAAAGCGAGATAACGGTTATTTCATTGCGCTTCACATCATTTTCGATTGCCTCTATTGCTGAGCTAAAAACTGGACCGATTACGATTTTAATTTTACGATTGACTATTTCCTTGAACGCTTGCGCAGCTTCTGCTGGAGTGTCTTTACTATCCACCATCACAAGTTCAACATTGTTGTTCATGTCGTTGGCAAAAAGTGACAATGTGGCAGCGTTAAAGATGTTCCAACCAAGTTCCTTGTTTTTTCCAGAGAATGGTAAAAACAAGGCAACCTGAACTTTTATATTACCGCCAATTTTGTTTAAATTTTCGCTTGGAATTTTGTCATACTGATCGTCACTCGTTCCAGGATGTTCTTTTGGTGCAGCTTCAAATGGACTAACAATCATTGAGCTCTTGCAGCCATTCAGACTCATCGATGAAAGAATGATTAAGATCTTAAGTATTTTTTTCATGGAGTTTTAGAGGAAATTTTTTATACAAATGGAACCTCTAAAAAGCCTGGATTTTTCGAGGCATTTTTAGGAAGATCAGTTTGCGAGCAGGTAAGCGTACTTAGAGGTACGTGCTCGCGAGCAAATTGGTCTGACGACAAAATTACCGGAAAAGATGGTTGTTCAGAGGCTCCAAAAGAGCTCGTCAAGGCTATATACCAAACACGATTGAAGATACCGAACTCTGTTTGGTATATGGGGACCCCGCAAGGCGGGGCGCGAATCGTGTCGCGTAAAAATAAAAAATATACCCGATCAACTTCTTGAAGTTGGTTGGGTATAGTAACCTTTTTTCCAGATTAAACTTTATGCAAGATTTTTTTCCCAATTTAAAAAACCAGATAAAAATTGAAAATGCACTTTATGTTGTAGCGACGCCAATAGGTAATCTAGGCGATATTACGTTACGTGCTTTACAGGTTTTAAGTGGAGTAGATTTTGTAATTTGTGAGGACACAAGAGTTTCCAATAAACTGCTAGAAGCTTACGAAATCAGGGAAAAGAAGATGATTACTTACAATGATCATTGCGATGAAAAAGTCAGAAACAAGATTTTTGATTTGTTAATACGGGGCCACTCAATGGCCTTGATAAGCGATGCCGGAACGCCGTTAATATCAGATCCTGGTTACAAATTGGTGAATTTTTTGCGCATAAATAATAGAAAAATTATTCCGATTCCCGGCGCTTCGGCAGTCGCATCTGCGCTTTGCGTTAGTGGTTTGGCATGTGATAATTTTCTATTTTTAGGATTCCTTCCTTCTTCTAAAATTCAAAAAGAAAAACTTTTAAAATCTTTACCAAGAGAATTCACGCTTGTGTTTTTTGAAGCCGCAAATCGAGTAATAGAAAGCTTAGAATTGATCCAAAAAAATCTTGGAAATCGTAAAATTTGTGCGGCTAGGGAAATAACAAAGCTTTACGAAGAGATTGTTTCTGACGAAGTGGAGAATGTTTTGCAATTTTTCGTGAAGCAGTCGGAGAAGTTACGGGGTGAATTTGTTATTCTGGTTGAAAAGGCCGATAAAAATGAAAATAATTTTACCGAAGAAGAGTTGATAAAACAAATAGGAAGCGCGATTAGTTCGGGTTTGAGTCTTAAAGATTTATCAAGTGATTTGTCAGAAATTTATGGAATCAAGAAAAAGGAAGTCTACCAACTGGCGCTCTCCATATCGAAAAAAGAATAGAAAAACTTATAACTTTGGTATTCTGTCTGAAAAAATTGTGATGATTTTTTTGCGATTAAAGTTGTACAGAATTCTGCAATGGCGATATAGATCGCCATTCGGGGAAATCGATATTATTGCTAAGAAATCAAAAACCATCATCATCGTTGAAGTGAAGGCAAGAAGGTCTAAAGTCTTAACGGAGGAGGTTCTGCGACCAAAACAAATTCGTCGTCTAAAAAACTCAGCAGAATTTTTTGTTGCCAAAAATCCAGAATTTCATAATCATAATTTGCGTTTTGACCTAGTTGAAGTTACTCAGTTTTTGCTTCCCAAGCATCGCAAGAATTTTTTTTGAAATATCGAGGTTGAAATTTTCCAACCCCATTTCATAAATCGTTCCGAGTTCAATCATTCAAAATGTTCGACATTCTCCTAACAATCTAAATTAACCTCGTGAGACCAATAAAATCGCATCCTCAACCTACAGCTTCCAACAATCCTTTTAAAATTAACGAGCAGATTAAGTCGGCAGAGATTAGGTTGATCGATCATGAGGGAACGATGATTGGGGTGACAACGGTTGTTGACGGGATTAGGATGGCTAGGGATGTTGGTCTTGATTTGGTTGAAGTCTCTCCGAACGCTAGCCCGCCAGTTTGTAAGATCGCAAATTTTGGCAAGATGAAATATGAAATTCAGAAAAAAACTGCTGATTCTAGAAAGAAGCAAAAGGTGGTTGAGGTCAAAGAAGTCAAGATGACAATCAACATCGGCAAGGGTGATTACGATACAAAAATCAGACATACAAAAAAATTCATCGAAAATGGAGATAAGGTCAGAGTCTCAATTAGGATGAAAGGAAGAGAAATTACGCATCGAGATCTCGCTGAAAAAATGATGGTTAATATTTTGAAAGATGTGGATGATTTTGCGAAGGCAGAAGTTTTTCCGAAGCTAGAGGGGATGCAGATGGTCACTATTCTAATTAAAAAATAACTAAAAAAAGTCATGCAAACTCTAATCGGTGATGTAGTCGGTTTTTTGCAAAAAAAGAAACGCTACTCAAGTCTTGATAAGAAAAATTTTAGTAAGTTTGTAGAAATTTTTTACCTAGAGAATAAGCCAAATGATTTTGTAAATTACTCGCATGATGAGTTGTGCGACGCTGTTATAGCCAGTGCAGATTTTTTTCACACAAGGAAGCGAGGTAAGCTCAAAATCAGAGTTTACAACCCCACGTTAAAAGACCATGGCTTTGAATCGCCACACACTTTTGTTGATATTGTCAATGATGACATGCCATTCCTTGTTGATTCCGCAGTATTGAATCTTGAGAAACGTGGTCTTGTGATTAATAACATAATCCATCCAACTTACCACGTCATTCGTGATAAAAGTGGCTTGCTGCAAGAAATTTCAAACGCAAAAGGCTCATCTAAAGAGTCAGTGATGCAATTTCACTTAGATAAAATTTCCTCACAATCCGAGCTCAAATCAGTTGAAAAAAATATTGGAGATATTCTAGAGACCATCTCATTGGTTGTGGATGACTGGAAGCCCATGTTAGACCTTGCTAAGGTTGCGCAAAAGCAAATTAAAAATGCTAAAGCAATCGTAAAAGATGTGGGTGACATTGCTGAGATTGAAGACTTCATCTCTTGGATGACTGGCGGAAATTTCATTCTTCTTGGGGCGAAGGAATTTAACATTAAGCAGGCAAAAAAAAATGAATATTTTTTAGAGGAGGTGCAGAATTCCTCCTTTGGAATTTTTCGATCCAAGTGTGCTGATCTAAGGCCGGAAGTGGTTAATTCTTCTTTCGAAGAAGTTGCTGATTCGGTTACGAATCCTTACATAGTCGAAATTTTAAAATCGCGTTATCGCTCAAGAATCCACAGATTGGCCAATGCGGAAAGAATACGTATCCAAAAAATTCAAGTAGATGAAGATGGTGCGAAAGTAATAGGAGAGTTTCGGTTTATAGGTTTATTTACTTCTTCTACCTACCACGAAAAGGCGGACTCTATCCCGCTTGTTCGAAATAAAATTTCTAAAGTTATTGCTGACTCAGGCTACGGCAAAGGAAGTCATAACCACAAAGATCTCGTCTCAGTTCTCGAATCTTATCCAAGAGATGAGCTTTTTCAAATTAGCTCAAAAGATTTGCTTAAGAATGCTACCGGCATAGTTGCGATTTGCGGTCGTTCGCAAGTAAGATTTTTTGCTCGCAAAGATAAATTCTCTCGCTTTGTTAGCTGCCTGATTTTCATGCCACGAGACCATAGCAATTCTGAGCTAAGAGAAAAGATCAAAAATTATTTGTCTGAAATTTACTGCGGAGAAATTGCGGATTCATTCGTTCAAATCACTGACTCGACCTTGATGAGATTTCATGTCATTGTTAGGACGAATAAAAAAATTCCTGAAATTGATGAGTCTAAAGTTGAGCGTGAAATTACTAACATGACCAGAATTTGGGGCGATGATTTGCTTGAGATGATAAAGCAAAAATTCGGTGATGAAAAATACCTTCCGTTTTTAACCAGATATAAAAAAGCATTCTCCATCAGTTACATGAATCGTTTTGAACCAGCACAGGCGGTGAACGACATTGGTTTTGTAGAAGAATGTTTAGAAAAAAAATCTGTTATTTTCAACCTTTACGAATCTTCAAATCCATTACTAAAAGATGTTACGAAGTTAAAGATTTATAGTCACGGGAAGGAGCTAATTCTTTCAGAAATTATGCCAATTTTGGAGAGTTTTGGTTTTAATGTAATTCAAGAACAGATCTACTTAGTTAGTATCAATGAAGATGAAAAAATAAGATCAAGACAGAATATCTGGATACATCACTTCCATCTCAATTTAAGTAAGTCCGGCGCTCAATTTTCTTTGGAAATTAAGAAAAATTTTGAGGAAACAATTTCATCGATTTGGAACGGGGCTGCTCGCGTTAGTCTGCTGAATCGTTTGGTTGTTGCGGCCAGGCTGAACTGGAGGCAGATATATTCGCTTCGTGCTTACACAAAATATCTTTACCAAACCGGCTTCCATTACAGTCAAAGCTGCGTTGCAGATGTTCTAGTTAATCATCATGAAGTTACTAAGCTTTTGGTGGAATTGTTTGAAACAAAATTTGATCCATCTTTAAAAACCACTTTTGCAGCACGCCAGAAGCAAGTTGGTGAAATTTCGAATCAAATTGAACAGCGTCTAGCCAATCTCAAAGAGATAACCGATGACAATGTGCTCCGACGGTTTTTTGGTGCAATAAATGCTACGTTGCGCACCAACTACTATCAATCAAGCCTTGATACCGTTAGCTTTAAGGGTTATGTTTCATTCAAGTTTGATTCTCAAAAAGTTCCGGGATTACCTCTTCCAATTCCTTATGCGGAAATTTTTGTCTATTCCGCAAGGGTTGAAGCTATTCACTTAAGGGGTGGAAAGGTTGCGCGTGGGGGGCTTCGTTGGTCTGATCGTAATGAAGATTTTAGAACGGAAGTTCTCGGATTAATGAAAGCGCAAATGACCAAAAATGCCGTAATCGTACCGGTTGGCTCTAAGGGTGGATTTGTGCTGAAGCGTGATGTTTCTGGCTTAAGCCGCGATGAAATTCAGCAAGAAGGAATAGAATGTTACAAAACTTTTCTTCGTGGAGTTCTGGATGTTACAGACAATGTAATCAATGGCGAAGTTGTTCACCCAAAAGACGTGGTGATGTATGATGCTGCTGATCCATATCTTGTAGTTGCTGCAGATAAGGGCACGGCAACATTCTCTGACATCGCAAATTCAATTTCTGCTGAATATAATTTTTGGCTTGGTGACGCTTTTGCTTCTGGCGGTTCAGTTGGGTATGATCACAAAAAAATGGGAATTACCGCAAAGGGCGCTTGGATTTCTGTTATGCGCCATTTTCGTGAAGTTGGGATTGATACGCAGAAACAAGATTTTACCTGCATTGGTATTGGAGATTTGGCTGGTGACGTGTTTGGTAACGGAATGCTTTTGTCCAAGCATATCAAGCTTGTAGCAGCCTTCAATCATCTTCACATCTTTTTTGATCCAAATCCAGATGCGGCAAAATCATTTTCTGAACGTGATCGCATGTTTAGGCTTCCACGCTCATCTTGGGTGGATTACGACAAATCTTTGATTTCCAAAGGTGGAGGTGTATTTGAAAGAAGTGCTAAATCAGTAAAAATTTCTACTGAAGTAAAAGCGGTTTTAGGAATTGAAGATAATGAATTAACGCCAACCGACCTTATCCTCGCCATTTTAAAAGCTCCTGTTGATTTGCTCTGGAATGGGGGAATAGGTACTTACGTAAAAGCGTCGGAAGAATCGAATCAAGAAGTTGGTGATCGTGCGAACGATGTCCTTAGAATCAATGGAAGTGAGCTTCGCTGTAAGGTAGTAGGTGAGGGTGGTAATTTAGGATTTACCCAAAAAGGTCGTATCGAATATGCCTTAAAGGGTGGAAGAATAAACACTGATGCAATGGACAACTCGGCCGGCGTTGATTGTTCCGACCATGAAGTGAATATTAAAATTGCCCTAACCTCCGCATTACGCAGTAAAAAAATTACACTTGAAGAACGAAATAAAGTTCTTGAATCCATGACTGATGAGGTTTCTGAGTTAGTGTTAAGTGACAATCGCTTACAAACTCAGGCAATATCAGTTGCTAATTTTCAAGGTATTTCTCTCATTGGTGATCAATCGCAATTTTTGGATAAATTGGAAAAATCCGGATTGCTTAATCGTAAAATTGAATTCCTTCCATCCAAGCAAGAGCTAAACAAAAGGCAAAATGAAAAGATTGGCCTAACTAAGCCGGAACTTTGCGTGATGTTGGCTTACTCCAAAATGGATATTTATAATTCCTTGCTTACCTCGGATCTTCTCAAAGATAAATATTTTGAACATGATTTGCTTTCTTACTTCCCGAAAGTCATGCAACAAAAATTTGGGGATGAAGTTCTGAATCATCAGCTGCGCAACGAGATTATCGCTACTCAAATCACAAATTTTGTAGTGAATAGAATGGGGATAACTTTTGTTACTCAGATTTGCCAGGATAATGGATTCGGTCTTATTGAGGTGGTTAAAAATTTAATTATCGCCTGTGATTCATTCAGGCTTAGAGAGATTTGGGAAAAGATCGAAAATCTTAATGACTCTGTTGCATTGCATATTCAAATGCAAATGTTTCTAAGTGTTAATAAGCTTTTGGAGAGGTCAGTTACATGGCTTTTACGCAATCAGTCGAAAGAAAATTTAGAAACTACGATTGTTCGTTTTAGAAAAATAGCTGATGAACTTTCTTCGATTCTTTCTCAAGTTTTAGCTACTGCCTCGAGAGAATCTTTTGAGAGGAAGATAGAGAGTTACCGCCTCAACAATGTTGATGAAAAATTAGCAGAAAAGGTTGCGGCATTAGACTTGATCGCTTCTACCTTTGATATCGCAGAAATCTCTAATGCATCAAATTTTGACATCAAAATTATTGCCAAAATTTATTTCGTGATTGGCGCGAGATTCTCTTTACAATGGCTTCGCAATAAGGCTTCAGAAATAATTTTTGATAATTATTGGCAGAAGCTTTCTGGCAAAGCAGTTCTTGAGGATACCTATTCCTATCAGATGCGGATTGCTAAATCGGTTGTGAATTTTAGTTGTAATGATCAGACGTTGTGTGAAGTAGAGTCGCTTAATAAGTGGATCAAGCACAATAATTTTTTAGTCGAACGTTTTGATAATTTTATCTCTGAACTTAAGACCGGAAGCAATTACGATTTATCGGTGTTTATTGTGGCGTTGAACAGGATTAAATCCTTAGGTTAGCTTCTCTAGGCTAGTCTTAAACTCCCCTTCACGTCCTAAGGGAACCTCTAAAAATTAGATTTTTTTTTAGAAATTTTTAGGCAACAAATTTTCGAGCAGGTAAGCGTACTTAGAGGTATGTGCTCGCGAGAAAATTTGGTAACGACAAAATTTACAAAAAAAGCAATTTTTAGAGGTTCCCTTAGGTTTTGTGCAGTTGGCGAGTGTGGAAAAAGGGAGTCGGATTATTTTATTGCGGTCGTGGCGGAACGGTATACGCGCAACGTTGAGGTCGTTGTGGGGTAAAACCCGTGGAAGTTCAAATCTTCTCGACCGCACCAAATTTATCCTTCATTAATCATTAACAAAGTATGCCAGAAAATACGGAGAAAGTCTTAGAAAAAACCATGAATGCTGCTGGTGTAACTCCTCCTGTAAGTTCATATTCAACTAGGGAGTTAGGAGAGGTAAACTTGGGAGCGACGGGTTTAAATCATCCTGTACGTTCATATTCACGTACTGTGTTACAAGAGGCGCAAGAGGTAAGAGGTGCAGACTTGACGGCGACCCGTGGCGTGAATCCTCCCAGAAATTCTGAATCTCATGTTGACGAATCTTTTGCAGCTAAGATACTAAAAGAAAGGAAAGTCGCTAGTGCAAGTAATAGGGGAAGAAACTAAGGACCGCGGTGCTTAGTGAGTATTATTTAGATTTTATTGCAGACCTAATAAATCCATTTCTTGCAGTTTTTGTAGTCGTAATTTCCATCGTGAAGTTGCGTAAGAAAGAAATCGCCACCAACTTTTTTTGGATATTTATTTTTAAGACATCGCTTTTAGTTGCGATGGCTTACGGCGCTTCCTGTCTAGATCGTAGTTTAAACTTGTATGGTAAAGTAGGATTAGACTTTAGTGGACATGGCGCAATCGCTATTTCTTTGTTTGTCTCTTTTTGCGCTTTGTATCTACAAAAAACAATTTTAATCCTCCTGTTCTCGCTGTTAATTTTTTATGCCATGTTGATGATTTATCTAAATTATCATTCTTTGATAGATATCGTCACAACCACTGCGGTAATGGTTCCAATCGCATACATTACTCATTTTAAATTCCTTCGCAAACCATGAAACTTCTCGTTCTCAAAGAAAATTATTCCAGTGAAAATCGTGTCGCGCTTACTCCTGACTTGGTTTTAAAATATCAAAAATTTGGTGTAGAAATTTTTGTGGAAACGAAAGCCGGAGAAAAATCTTCAATTTCAGATGCTGATTTTGAGAAAGTCGGAGCAAAAATTATTTCTGATATCGCAAAAATTTTACCTGAAATTGATGTCATTATTTCGGTGCAAAGAACCGAGATTGATTTCTCTAAAATCAAACCTGGCGCTGTTTTTATCGCCCTTCTCAATCCTTATTTTCAAAAAGAAAAAATTGTTGAGATTGCTAAAAGTGGAGTTTCTGCCTTTGCGCTTGATCTTCTTCCACGTATCACCCGTGCGCAAAGTATGGACGCTCTTTCATCTCAAAGTAATTTGGCTGGATATGTGTCGGTACTGGTTGCAACCAATCACATGTCAAAATGTATTCCTATGATGATGACCGCCGCCGGCACGATTTCTGCAGCAAAATTTTTGATTCTTGGTGCCGGAGTTGCTGGGCTACAGGCGATTGCAACTGCTAAAAGATTGGGTGGGATTGTCTCCGCTTTTGATGTTAGAGCGGTTGCGAAAGAACAGGTGCAAAGCTTGGGGGCAAAATTTATTGAAGTGAAGTCGGATGAAAAAGTGGACGGAGTTTATGCTAAAGAAATGAGCGAAGACTACAAGCAGAAGCAAAATCAGCTTCTAATAGATACGATAAAGAATCAGGATGTTGTTATTGCAACTGCGCTGATTCCTGGAAAAAAAGCGCCAACTCTGATCTCGGAAGAGATGGTGATGATGATGAAACCTGGATCGGTGATTGTTGATTTGGCTGCAGTCAATGGTGGAAACTGTGCTTTAACCAGGAAAGGGGAAGTAATTGAAATCGCAAATGGTGTAAAAATTATTGGTTACGATAATTTTCCAAGCCTTGTTGCGTCTGACGCTAGCAAGTTGTTTGCTAAAAATATTTTTAACTTTCTTGAACTTTTGATTGATAAAAATTCCAACTTACTCGCCATTGATCGTGATGACGAAATAGTCAAAGCAACCTTAATTTCTCATCAGAAAGAATTGTTAATTTTAGAGTCCGCCTAAGACTGGTTAACATGCTTTAGTTGATTTCTACAAACCATTTTTTAGATTTTTGGTGGAGCGCTTTTGTTAAGGAACCTCTGAAAAACCTGGATTTTTCGAGGCATTTTTAGGAAGATCAGTTTGCGAGCAGGTAAGCGTACTTAGAGGTACGTGCTCGCGAGCAAATTGGTCTGACGACAAAATTACCGAAAAAAATGGTTTTTCAGAGGTTCCTTAAATTACTTCCCGCCTCAATCTTGCATATTCAACCTTAAAAATAAGTAACATGGGTACTAAGAATAATCCAAAAAATCGTGTAAAAAGCGTTGAAAAGAAAAAGCATAATGGCAAAGAGATTGAACCGGTTTACTACTACGGAGTTCATGCCGGACATGGTAAATATATGGCTGCAAAATATGTTGGAACAACAACTGGTTTAGTCGTTGATGATTCAGGCAGGCCTCTTAATTGGGATCAAGTTGTTTCTGCGAATTAATGCCGGAAGTTATTATAAACGGTTCAGCTGGAAGGATTGAGGGTCGTTACCATCAAAATACAAGTCCGAAAGCTCCTGTTGCTTTAGTCCTGCATCCTCACCCGCTTCATGGGGGTACGATGAATAACAAGATTGTTTACAATCTGTACAAATCATTTGTTGATAATGGTTTTTCTGTTTTGCGTATCAATTTTCGTGGAGTTGGAAAATCGCAGGGTAAGTTTGATAATGGTTTTGGTGAGTTGCTAGACGTGACATCAGTTATGAACTGGCTTCATGATCAAAATATGGAAGCTTCGGAATATTGGATTTCTGGTTTTTCTTTTGGCGCATGGATTGCTTTACAAACGGTGATGAGAAGACCGGAATTAGAGAATTATATTCTTGTCGCTCCTCCTGTAACGAAATATGATTTTAATTTCATCGTGCCCTGCACCTCTGCTGGTCTTGTTATACAGGGTGGAAAAGATGATGTTACAAAAGAGTCCGACTCTGCAAAGTTAGTAGAAAAATTATCAGCAAGAGAGGGTGCGGATGTTGTGTATCAGTTAGTTCATGGAGCTGATCACTTTTTTAAAGATCACCTGAAAGAGTTTGTATCGATTGTTGATAATCATATCAAACACCGCATGGTTGTTGACTCCACCAAAGTCAGAAAAGTTAAACGCGATAGAAGAAGGCGTAGAAAAAAGAAAAATGCTTCCGACATCAAGCCGGAAAGAAATTATTTTCCCGTCAAAGCGCTTCCGTCTTTCGAGGGTTGATCCCATTTCTTCTCCAATTTTGGAGAGATTGCTTATGAAGCAAGCGGGCGGGTCGTGTTAAACAATAATCTCATGTTTCGCAAAATATCCAACATCGTTTTTTTTATTGTATTGGTTTTGGCGAATGGTAATGTTTGTAATGCAGCAAACCAGCCTTCATCAGAACCTTTCCTGATTAAAAAAAAATCCGAAAATTCTAGTTCAAAAC
>CAMDJN010000002.1 GCA_945900795.1 Rickettsia typhi
CTCTAAAGCGACCTGTTTTTTGAAAGAAGGGCTGTAGTTATTTTTCTGACCTTTTGGCATTTTTTTACTCCTTAAAATATTGGGGAAATATTTAAAAAGAGAACTCTAAATTGGGAGAAATGGTGTCCAGTTTTTGGGGGTCATAATAAGGTTAGTTGCGCTGGAGACTTGAATTCACCCCCTTTCTCATTTTTAGCAGTAACAACGAGACTCCTCAGACTGGCTTACAGACAGATTCGTAAAATCTCTCAATCTCGCCTACAACATTGCTTGCGCCTTGAGTGATGTTGATTTTAGCGCGGAATTCTGCAGACCCTTTCAATCCCGAACTGTACCAACCAATATGTTTGCGAGCTAAGGGAATAGCAACTTGTTCGCCATAGTGATCGATCATATCGGTAAAGTGATTAAGGACGATTTCCAGTTGCTCTTCAGTTGTTGGAGCTGCTTTAACACTCTTTCCGTTAAGTTCATCATTGATTTGGTTAATCAGCCAAGGTCGTCCGTAGCAAGCCCTTCCGATCATAACTCCATCGGCCTTTGATAATTCCATTGCCATTCTTGCATCGATTGAATTTTTAATATCTCCGTTAGCAATAACTGGAATCGTTACCGCCTCCTTTACTCTTCGAATCAATTCCCAATTCGCATTACCATTATACATTTGGCAACGTGTGCGGCCATGTACGGTAAGCATTTTTATCCCGACATCTTCCGCTTTTTTTGCCAAACTTGGAGAATTTAGATTTTCGTAATTCCAGCCCAATCTCATTTTCATTGTTACTGGAATTTTTACTGCCTTGACTACGCTTTCCATAATTCTTGTTGCAAGGGATTCATCCTTCATCAAAGCGCTTCCGGCAAATCCATTCACAACTTTTTTTACCGGACAGCCAAAATTAATATCGATAATATCCGCACCAAGATCTTCGTTCAGTTTTGCTGCCTCTGCCATAACTTCCGGTTCGCAACCCGCGAGCTGAACCGACATCGGAAAATGTGAATCATCTTTTTGACACTTCTTCATGGACTCACGAGTTTGTAAAATCATCGCCCTTGAAGCGATCATTTCAGAAACCACCAATGAAGCCCCGAATCTTTTTACAAGCTTGCGAAAGGGAAGGTCGGTAACTCCTGACATTGGAGCAAGAAGTACGTTATCTTGAAGTTTAATGTGAGAAATTTGAATCATGTGTAATTGCTAAATAAATAGGATTTACGCAAGGCGAGTATCGAAGCAAGATGAAGCTTTGGTAAGTCCTAATAATAAAAAAGGCGGGCACTCAGAAATAGAGTACCCGCCCTTAATCTTTTACTTTTTAGATTTTTTACTACTTCTTTTTAGCGGTAGTTTTGGCAATAGTTTTGGTAGGAGCTTTTTTTGCTACAACTTTCGCTACAACTTTTTTAGCAGGAGCTTTTTTAGCAGGAGCTTTTTTTGCCGGAGCTTTTTTGATAGCCATGTTTTTTACACTTTTTGTTAAATTGATTGCCAATAAGTAAGGTAATTTCGAAGAGTATAATCAACAAAACTGCCAAACTTATTTGACTTAGGAGGTCAGGTGGGGTAAGGATCGCCGCTATTACAAAAATAATTACGACCACATATCTTCTCTTCGCTCTCAAGCCACGGATCGATAAAAAATCAATCCTGATTAAAAAAAGCAACAAGATTGGCAACTCAAATGCAAGACCAAATCCGAAGAGTAAATTTGTAATAAAATTTAGATATTCACTAATACGAGTCTCGAGTTGAATCGGAAGTGATGAGGTCATGAAGCCTTGATTTTCAAAGCTTAAGAAGAAGCGCAATGTTGCTGGTAAGATAAAATAATATGCAAAAAGTGCTCCGCATAAAAATAAAAAAAATGTAAAAAAGAAAATTAAAGAAACTTTTTTCTTCTCATTTTTATACAAAGCTGGTGACAAAAAAAGATAAATTTCCGCTGCAAAAATCGGAAAAGAAAAAAATAGCGCGGAAAGAAATGCAAGTTTGATATAGGTCACAAAGGCTTCGGACAAGCCGGTGTAGATCAATCTACGACTTTCATTATTTTGTGAAATTTCGTAAAAAGGTTTCAGAAGAAATTCATAAATTTTTTCTGAAAAAAAATAACAAACCAAAAAAGTGGTCACAAAAAAAACCACAGAGAACGCCACTCTTTTTCGTAATTCTCGAAAATGTTCCAATAACGTCATCTGGTTTTTTTTATACATTTTTTATCATCATTCTGTTTTATGAAACTGCTTGTAGGCCTAGGAAATCCAGGCATCGAATACGAATCGACAAGACATAACTTGGGCTGTATTGCGCTTGATGAAATCATCAAAAATTACGATCTAAAAATTCATTCTCAAAAATTTATGAGTGATATTTTTATTGGAGAAATTTCCCAAAAAATCATCGCTATCAAACCAAAAACTTTCATGAACTTATCTGGAAAATCAGTTCTTGCGGCAAAAAGTTTTTACAAAATAGAGTTAAAAGATATTTTGGTTTTTCATGATGAAATTGATTTGGATTTAGGAAAGATAAAAGTAAAAGTTGGCGGCGGGAACGCTGGACATAACGGCCTAAAATCTATCGATGCAACAATTGGTGTTGGTTATACGAGAATACGCCTTGGCATTGGTAGGCCAGAAAATATCAACATCGAGATATCCGACTATGTACTCGGGAAGTTTAATAAAACAGAAAGAGAGATGGTTGAGAATATCTCCAAAAAAGTTTCCGACAATTTGCCAGATCTTTTACTCGAGAAAACAGATAGTTTTTTAAATAAATTTTATAACCGGTGTTAATTAAAATAAAAAATTTCAGACTAAAAACCATTATCGGAATATATCCTTGGGAAGAGAATATTGATCGTGAAATAATCATCAATATAACGATCGAAACTGATTTTTCTAATGCGTGCTTAAGTGATAAAATAGAAGATGCGATAGACTATGACGTCATCATAAACAAAATTAAAAACCTGGTTTCAAATCGCAGATTTAAATTGATTGAAAAAATGGCAAAAGAACTGATCGATCTAATCATGGAAGATCGTCATATTAAAAAATGTACCTTAGAGATAGATAAGGTCGGAGTTATTGAATCGGTTGATTCTTTTTCTGTAACTTTGATCGAAGAAAGAAAAAATGACTATGCTGTAAATCAACATTTGCAAGCAAACGAAAACACTGATTTTCAACAGTCCAATGGATACTAGCACGGAACAGTCTTTACAAAGGTTTGCCTTACATCAACACATTCGTTTCGTTCTCACAATTACGTGCTATATGCTAATTGCGGGTGGCTTGTTCGTTTATGTTTTTTATGCGTTCAGTCATACTAGCGCGATAAAATTGGTGACAAAATTCAAAAAACATGCTGATGAATATAAGACTGAAAAAGTGATGACTAATCCACGCATCAGCTTCCAACATGATGATGGTCAAATCTATCGCATTAAGGCTTCTAAGGCCGTTCATAAAAATGACAAAGAGGCTGTTTTATATGAGGTATTTGCGAATGGTAATTTCGGACAAATTACTTCAGGACAGTTAAATATTGATGACGAAGGTAACCACTTGGTATTCTCACAAAATCCGGTTTTAATCATTAACGAAACGGAAAGAAGTAAAAAGAATCCCAGATGAATCACAATAACTCGCGATAAATTATGAACAGATTTGGAGAAATTTTCTCATTTACCACTTGGGGCGAGAGTCATGGGGAAGCAATTGGGTGTGTCGTTGATGGTTGTCCGTCCTTAATTGATTTAGACGAACAAGACATTCAACAACATCTCGATAAGCGCAAGCCTGGTCAATCCAAATTTACCACGCAAAGACAAGAGGGGGACAAGGTAAAAATTCTTTCCGGCGTATTTGAAGGCAAGACAACTGGCACTCCGATTAGTCTCATAATTTTTAACGAAGATAAAAAAAGTTCTGATTATTCCGACATCAAAGACAAGTTTCGTCCGTCTCATGCCGACTACACCTATTTCAAAAAATATGGTATTCGTGATTATCGTGGCGGAGGTAGATCGTCTGCTCGTGAAACTGCAATGCGTGTTGCCGCTGGCGCTATAGCGCGCAAAATTATCGCATCAAAAAATATCGAAATTGTTGGTTACTTAACGCAGATTGGTGAGAAAAAAATTGACCGAACCAAGTTTGATTTTGCCGAAATTAACAAGAATGATTTTTTCTGTCCCGACGTAATTGCTGCCAAAAATTTTGAAGATTATCTGCTCGATATAAGAAAGAATGGTGACTCCGTTGGAGCCGTCATAGAGCTCGTTGCTAAAAATATTCCCGTTGGCTTGGGTGAACCAATTTATAATAAACTCGATGCAAAAATCGCTTCCGCAATGATGTCAATTAACGCCGTGAAAGGCGTTGAAATTGGCATTGGCATGAGTGCTGCAGAAAAAAAAGGTAGCGAATTATCAGATGAAATGTGGACGGAAGAAGGCGGTGATGGAAGAAAAAAATTAAACTTTTCTTCCAATAATTCTGGTGGGATTTTGGGAGGAATTTCTTCTGGACAAGACATAGTCGTACGTTTCGCTGTAAAACCAACCAGCTCAATTTTGATTCCAAGAAAAACCATCGATATTCACGGTAATAATACTGAAATTATTACCAAAGGCAGGCATGACCCATGTGTCGGAATACGCGCGGTTCCAGTTGGAGAAGCTATGCTTGCTTGCGTTTTGGCAGATTTTCTTTTGTTACAAAACAATCGCCAAAATTTTTAAATCATGATACCGACCTTTGGTTTTGCGTTTCTTTTGCTGACCTTTTGTATCAATATTTTTATTCCGATTTTCAGCTGCATTTCCTTAAAAAAGAAAACGCCAATTAAGGAACGTGAGTTAATAACCTTATCTTTTTTTTCGCTACTTACAGCAATCCTGTCTCAACTCTGCCTGATTTATTCCTTTCTAATCTCTGATTACTCAGTTCTAAATGTTTACCAAAATTCACATCATTTAAAACCGATCATTTACAAAATTGCCGGTAGCTTTGGAAATCACGAAGGATCTATGCTATTACTGGTTACGATTCTATCTGCTTACGCTTTTGCTTTTGCATTGTTGAGTAAAATTGACGGCAAAAATAAAATTATCATCCTCTCATCACAATCATGCATCATTGCGCTTTTTGCCGCTTTCACAGCCTTCACCTCAAATCCATTTTTACGAAATTTTCCGATTCCTGAAGTCGGACTCGGATTGAATCCGATTTTGCAAGATATCGGACTAGCCCTTCATCCACCTATGTTATACACCGGTTATATCGGGTTTTCTCTGGTTTTTTCCTTCGCTATTGCCGGACTCTTTAATAAAAAAATCGATCGTGAATTTGCCATTCGTTTGAGATCTTGGTTATTTTTTTCTTATGGATTTTTAACTTTAGGAATCGGTCTCGGAGCTTGGTGGGCATATCGCGAACTTGGCTGGGGAGGATATTGGTTCTGGGATCCTGTTGAAAATGTCTCCTTGATGCCATGGCTTACCGCAACTGCACTAATTCATTCTTTAAAGCTGCTTGAGAGAAAAGAAATTCTCAAAATTTGGACATCATTTTTGGCAATCCTAACTTTTATTTTATGTCTTCTTGGAATCTTTTTGGTGAGGTCCGGCATGCTGACCTCTGTACATTCATTTGCGGTTGATGCCAAGCGTGGATTCTTCATCATTGCAATCGTTACTCTCATTGGCGGCGCTGCTTTACTACTTCTAGGGATAAGAATTCCTGATTTAAAAAGTGACAATAAAGACAACAATAACAACGGGGATAGGAAGTTTTTCTGGTCAAAAATTGGAGCAATTTTACTGAATAATTATCTGCTGATCGTAGCTTTATTCACGGTTCTTCTTGGCACTCTTTACCCTGTTTTTTCCCGAAGTTTTTTTAACCAATTCATAGTAATTGGTCCCGACTTTTACAATAAAATTTTGAGCATTTTTTTAGCTCCACTCTTACTGTTTTTAGCAATTTCTTACGATCTTGATGACACAAAGAATACAGCAAGAAGAGACTTTCTAAATCGTGATAATGTGCTGACGGGACTGGTCTCTGCCACACTTTCTTCTCTGGTCTTTCTCTACCAGAAAGACATCCATTTTTGGCAGATTCTGATTTTGTTTTTAGCAATTTTCTCATTTCTAAAAACGCTAGTTTTTGCAGAAAGCTTTGTGATCGGATTTGCTCATTCTGGATTTTCTCTGATCATCATTGGCATTGTTCTTAGCGCTTGTTTTGGCTCAGTGAAGGAGGTGAATTTAAAATTAGGGGAGAGGATTAATCTCTCTGGCTACGAGTTAGAATTTTCCAAAATCGACTATGTTATGGAAGATAATTTTATTGCGAGAGAAGGTGAATTTAGTTTGCTAAAAAGCGGAAAGCTGATTGGAAAATTGAATCCGCAATTACGTTTTTATCCGATTTCAAATCAAACCACTAACGAGACTTCGATCGAGCATATGACCTTAGGAGATTTTTATGTCGTAATGGGAAATAAGGACGAACAGGAGAGATATGCTGTAAGAGTCTATCACAAGCCGTTCATTTGGCTTATTTGGACTGGTTGTTTGATGATTTTTTTAGCGATGGTTGTTGGGATAAAATTTACGTCACGCCCGATGAGTAACAACGCCGCCTCAAGAGAAGCGTGATAAGCCTGCGCGCAATACTTCTCTATCTACCGGATCCGCTGATCTATTGATTTTGTCTGAACAGAATCTCTCCATTTTGATGACGAATCATTTTTAGCTTCAGCATTGCTGGAGGTTTCTTTGTTGTTAGAATTTCTCTCAATAGCCGCATCAAATATTTTCCCCCCCTCCGAGTCCTTTAAAATCTCTTTTATATTCGCTACAACATCTGGCTTGTCGGATAAAATTTTTACCACTTCATCAAATTTTGCTTGGGTTTTTTGTGATTCTAAAACCTCGAATAAAGCAGAAAAATTATCTGCACCTTTCTCCAAATCTTGACCTGATTTTCCAGCTAATATTTCGGTAATTTTTGTAATAATTTCAGATAAAGTGCCTCCAGATATTTTTGGAATGTCATCCTTTCCGCTTGGTTGAGTAGGTTGATTAGCTTGATTTTTCTCTTGATTCGAATTGCTGATTTGTGGCCCATTTTCATCACGATCTAACTGATCTTTTATTTCCCTACCCTTAGCAACAATAACTTCAGCCGCGATTTTCAAAGCCTCGTTTCTGTGACCATTGATTGCCTCTGCGTAGTAAAGTCTATTTACCGTTTTGCCATTAAAAGAGCAAAGCTCGTTTATGTTTCCTCCATTCAATTTTTCTGGAGCAGAAAGCATTTGTTTAATAGCTTCTTGCGCCGCACTCAAGCCATTACCTTCAAAATATTTTGTTGGTTGGTGAGTTGTTGCGGTTGCGGTTGCGCCTACCATAAATTTTGATAAATTCGAATTGGTTAAAAAAGATTTAGGACAGACTATACCCATTCCACCTGAAGAATTCGGCTGCTTCAGGTGGAATGGGTATATAGGGCGCGCTCTAACAACAACGCCATCATAATATCTCCGCTCAGCCTTCCTTCTGCATCCAAAATTCTGTCTCTCATTACACCTTCAATTTCAAAACCAAGCGACTTATAAAGCCTCATTGCACCAGGGTTATTGTCACGCACTGAAAGCTCAATACGTCTAATCGAAGGATGGTTATTTTTAATTTCGCTAAGCAAGTAAGAAAAAATTTTTTTACCAAAACCTCTTCCCTGAAAATCTGGGTGAACAACTAATGTTAAATTCCCCATAGTATGTTTGAACGCAGACGGGTCATGTTTGAAGCAATGAATTTCAGAAATCAACTCTTGCGGATTTGCAGGATTTTCAATTACAAAACACAATCCGTTTTCAAGAGATCTTTTCACAAAATCACTAACCGTTTTTTCATTAATTTCTTCAGGATTTCGCGCGATTCCATTCGGAGTTGTCGCAGCTTTTTTGTGAAGTGTAACAAGTGCTGGGATATCGAATTTTGTGACTTTACGCATGATGCGAGTTACTTCGAAGTTGAATCATTGCGCTTGGTATAACAATGCTCACTAGCAGGAAATATTTCACCCTTCACATCGGTAGTAAAGCCTTTTACCGCCAACATAATGTCGTTCGCTATGTTGGCATAACGACGCACAAATTTAGGTTTAAACTCTTGATTGAGACCAATTAAATCATCAATTACCAATACTTGCCCATCGCAGTTTTGTGATGCTCCTATGCCAATTGTGGGAATCGTAACGGCAGCAGAAATTTCATCAGCTAACTTTGCCGGAACCGCTTCAATCACTATAGAGAATGCTCCGGCCGCTTCCAGCCCAACTGAGTTCTTTAAAATTTCTTCTGCCGCTTCATCGCTACAACCCTGATAGCAATATCCTCCAATTTTTCTAACATGCTGAGGTAATAGCCCAACATGCCCCATAACCTTGATTCCACTATCTACCAGAAATTTTACCGTCCCGATCATGTCATGTGAAGTTTCAATTTTAATCGCATCACAACCCGTTTCTCCAACGACTCTTTTTGCAGAATCAAGGGCTTGAGCACTTGATGTTTCATAGGTTCCGTAAGGCAAATCAATCACCACAAAAGATTTTTTAACCGCAGACATCACGGCCTTACCATGGTTAATCATCATATCCAAAGTAACATCCACAGTATCCGGATGGCCATAAATAGCCATTCCAAGAGAATCTCCCACCAAGATTATGTCACAAAATTCATCAAGAATTTTTGCAACCGGAAAGGTGTATGCGGTGAGGCATACAATCTTTTCTTGGCCTTTTTTATCCAGAATATTTTGAAGAGAAATCCGCATGAAAGAAATATACCAAACACGATTGAAGATACCTTAAGGAACCTCTGAAGAACTACAATACACTCTATGGCAAAGTAGACGGCTCCAGTTTATCTGGGATTTTTTCTAGTCCCAAATATTGGTTCACATTACTAAAATTCGTCGCTTGAGAAAGGGAGAAAAAATTCCCCATGATTGATGTAGCAATATTTAAAGGAACTTGCTTATCGCTCCCCCAGGCCAACATGGTTGCTCGAAATAGTAGGTCTGCATTACTATCTGCAAGGTTAAAAGATCCCGACAACACAGAATTTACCGCAGGCGCAGAAATTTCAAGACGCAGCGTCCCGCCCTTACCGCCATCAATCTGAATTATTCCATTCGCTTGCTTAAACACAGTTTTCGCTTTTGGATTCAACAAAATATTCTCGACCTCATGAGGATCTTTAATATCAGACCGACGCGTGAATAATTTCTTTATCAAATCTTGCAAACCATATCCATACACAGCTGGGGCGTTAGTATTAATTGCAATCTTAGCCGCAAGATGTCTTGCGAACTCCCTTTTATCACTTGCTAAAGAGGCTAGACTAGCAGAGATGTTGGCCACCCCCGAAAGATTGTCGATACCAAATAAATCGTGCAACATGGGCTGCAACAAAGCATTCTTAAACAGCAGCTCACCCTCAATAACTTTATTTAACTTAATCCCTATTGAACCTCTGTAGCTAAGCGATCCACCATAAACATTACATGAGAAATCCGCCGGCTGCATCTTTCCGTCTTTCAACCTTCCAGTCAGCTTAACATTGCTGAAATCGGTTTGATCGATACGTAATTTATTAAAATTAAGTGATATGTTTCCATCAAACCCCTCTAAGGATGGTAGACTAAAAAACTGATCAAAAAAATCATGCTTCTTAACTATCCTGACTTCTAAATTTTTCTCATCCGTTACAATGATCTTACTATCCACCAACTTGCTTTTCTGAGCAGTGTCATAAATCAAATTGTCCGCCACGATACTAAAATCAAACTTCGGCGGCTTTATTGTAACATCCAAAGCAAAATTTGCTTTAAGATCTCTTTTGTCAGATTTTAGCTCAATGTCGGGAATCTCAAAATATCCACGACCAAATCTTAACTTCACAACCTGATCCACAAAGGACTCCCCCCTGTAAGACAATTTGTCGAAACGCATCGTCAGATCGTTGTGAGAGGATAAATTACTAAGCCAAAGAAACTTCTTTGTCAGCATACCAGGGGACAAATAAGTGTTTTGTTCCGAGGTTAAAAAGTGATCATCAATGACAAAATTATTCACCTGGAAATTACCCAACAAAGTCGGTGTTTTTCCAGCACGATCTACCGCCACATCTCCAATAATTTCCATTCTGGCAGTTTCGATAACTTCCCCCGTAATGTTACTTCCCACATTATTAAGATTCGCATGAATATTGCTTAAAGTTATTGCGTTTGGAAAAAGCAGAATGCTTGCATAAAAATCATAATCCTTAAGACTATCAAATTTTAAATTCTGAGCACCCATTCCTAGCCACGTAAAAAGGTCTTTCAAACTCTTGCCTTTAGCATCAATTTTACCAACAAATTTTGGTGTTTTGCTACTATTATCAACCACGCCATTAACTCTAAATATCGCCTCTCCCGGCATCTCAAAGGTCATCGGCAAAATCATGATTTCACCAAATTTTGAAATCGTTAGATAGAGATCTACATTTTTGATTTCACCATCGAGATATTTTACATTTTTGATTTTCACCTCGGCCGCAAGATCGAAATCCTTAATTTTTCTTACCGCAATGATGGAGCTTAAATCAGGCTTTGTTGAAGATTCTTTCTCATCAACAACCCCTCCTAATCGCCTCTCTTTTTGATTCTCACCCTCATTTTGCTTAGAGCTCTGCGACTCCTCAACATCAAAAACATATTCTTTCGCACTGGATTCTTTAGCATCCGCGATCACAAATTCATCAGATAGAATACTATCAATGTTCAAATTATCGATTTCGATATTGGCATTGATAATCGGAGCTTTGTTCGTGACATCGATATCAATTGAACCATTGCCAGAGATTAAGCCAGAACCAATCGTCAAATTCTTTACCGAAATTTGTTTTGATTCACCAACGATTTCGGCTGCAATTCTAATTGGCTTCGCATTCATTTTTAGCTTCTGGTAAAAGATACCACTATTGCCAACATAGGCTCCGTAAAAAGATTTTAACTCCAGTATTTCAGCTTCAATCTGACCAGTAAAATCATTGGCGAAGATGTCACGCTCTCCCGAACGAAATATCCCATCCGCCCTCAAATTGAAGATGGGAGAGGTAATTTTAAGAAAAGAATCCTGTCTTTTTGATTTAGAATTCAGCTTTACCAATAACTCAAAATTACTCCTGATTTCATTGCTGATAAAATCTCCACGAGACCGCACGCCATCTTCGCTCAACTTCATTTCCAAATTTATCATTTTGATCTGATTCGCCATGCCAACCCTGTCATAAATCACCATCTCACCATTTTTGATCACAATCTGCGGCGTAAGACTTGTAGCGCTTCCCTCAAGATTCGACAAAGGGAACATGGATGCGACGATACCCGGTCTTGCTGTTGCCCCAGAGAAATTTGGAGGAGAAAGTGAGGCCAATTTTTCAAGAAATTTATTTTGACGAGATTGCGGAGGATGGGACATGAAATAACTCTCCATCGCAGCATCGATTACGACGATCTTTCTGGCGAAAGAATTCTTGGAAAATCTAAAAAATGGGAATCTTATTTGAATTGATTTGGCATAAATATTGGAAAGCCTAACTGACCCTTCCTTATCCAAGGATTTAGACTTGTAGTTTTGCAATAAAACATCATTGGCAACTATGGTCGGAACCGGCAAGAAAGCAACTTTGACATCGCCATTAATCACAATGTCGGCATCAAAAATTTTACTGAATTTTTCACGAAGAAGAAATTTCAACGCAGAGCCGTCGATAAAAAAAGGAACTAGATAGGCAAGAAGCAGAAAAGATAAAAATGTGATTACGACTAACTTAATTACTTTAGAATTAACGACGCGATGTTTTATGTTTGCTAGATTCTCAGCGACCTTATCTGTATCCAACATTTTACCGGTTAATATCCTCCATCATCTTAATCAGGCTACTATTCGTAATCAGGCCGCTCTTGTCTTCATAAGCATAAAATATCGACAACAAAACCAGAAATAGAAAAATTGAAATCAGTAAAAAATTGAGCAATTTATCCCTACTTGGCGCCAAATTATCCTCTTCACCAATGTTCAGTAATTGATGCTTCTTATTCTCGGTATTAGACTTAATCGGCAATAATTTGATTTTTTCTTCGATGAGTTTTTGGTCGATCTTGAGAAGGATGGAGTAAGATTTGATAAGGCCTGGTATATATAAATGCTTGGTAACAGCTTCTAAATCATCGCTTTCAATCGCCTCAATATCAGACTTTTTGACACGAAGATGCGAGCTTATTTCCGAAGTCTCAATTCTCATTTCTGATCTTTTTTGCTTCAGAATATGACCAATGGAAAATTCGTCATGCATCACATCGGAGGCGATAAGAGACGATATCTCCTCAAGAGAATTGCTGATGAATTTTGTTGTTTCGTGGCCTTGTTCCTTCATGTAATAAATTCATTCAAAGCGCGTTAGGGCCTGTTTATAATCTTAGTAACTTCTCTAAATTTTCTGTAGCATCCAAAACCGCAGATGAAGCGGACTTCTCCGACATTCTGCACAACGAATCATGATCGCTAATCAAATTTTTCAACAACTCACTTACCTCGTTGATGGTGAAATCATTTTCAGAAATAACCATTGCCGCACCACGCCTTTCTAGATATCTCGCATTTTTCTCCTGATGATTGTCCGCAGCTTTAGCAAAAGGAATTAAGATCATCGGCCTTCTTGCTGCGCAAAATTCAAAAATCGAAGACGAGCCGGAGCGCGCTATCACAAGATGTGAGTCGCGTATCAGGTCAGGCATATTATCAAAAAAATGATTGATGCTGATATTGATGTTAAATTTTTTATATTGAGAAAAAGTTTCCTGCAATAATTCCTGACGGCATTGCTGCACTACAACAAGGCGGGATTTGATGTTTTCACTGAGGCTAGAAATCGCTTTGGGCAATATCTCGCTAAAAATTTTTGCTCCACCAGAACCTCCGACAACCAATATCTGAAATTTATCCTGCAACAAATATGGCATGGCATGTAGCTTCAGAATCTCTTTCCTTATCGGATTTCCAGTAAATACAACCTTGCTCTTGCAAGCCTCAACTACACCAGATACTTGCTCAAAAGACGTGGCAATTTTTGCAGCAAATTTGGCGAATATTCGATTCACTTTTCCCAAATGAGCATTTTGCTCATGCAAAATAATCTTCGTTCTAAATAGCACCGCCACAATCAATAAAGGGAAGGTCGCGTAACCACCAAAGGCAACCAAAATATTCGGTCTAATCTTCAAAAAAAAATAACATGATTGAATAACCCCAAGAAAGATTTTTGCTGCGGATTTGATAAGATTAAATGGCGATTTATTGAACTGTGAAGAGGAGATAATTTGCGACTCAAACTTGTCATCATGTCTGACATAATTTCGATATTTCTCATCACCAAAAAAAAATACCAAACATTGTTTTTCTGCTAGATACTCCGCAAGACAACGTGCCGGCATTATGTGCCCTCCTGTACCTCCACTAGAAATAAATATTTTCTTTCTAATCATTTTTGGTCGGAAATTTCGGGTTGCGAATTAGCTTTATTGTGACGAGCAACCTCCTCTTCGATCTCTTCTGGCAAAAGGTCTGGACGTATTTCTTTAACGTTTGCAACGCGATGTTCATTGCCATAAATATCAACTATCACCGTCATTTCTTCCTCGATTTTCGCTTTCTCTTCAGCAATTCCACAATCCATTTCATGCTTCAAATCATCGACCCCAAGCTCGTCTCCGAGTTCTTTTAGAGAGCGCTTCATTTCATTAAATAGTTTTTTAGTACGATAAAAAATCTTTCCAAAGGCATTGGCTATTTCTGGCAAATCTTGCGGCTTGATAAACAGTAATGTTACCAAAAAAACAAGAATTAGCTCTGCAAAAGAAAATCCGAACATTGTGATTTATTTTATTCCAATAATTTTATGAATCTGCAGCGAGAGTAAGTATCCGCAGCTTTCTACCAACTGCAAAACAAGTTGTAAATTTTTCTGATTTTTAATCGCGTCACCCTCATCCATCGGTTGAATGTAAATCGGCACTTGCACTAAATCATACGCAACATTTGAGTACTCTTGACGATTTGCTGAAATAATGAATTTGAACGCATTGATGCGAGGAAGCAGGTCTGGCCTGATTGCATGATATTTACCATTCGTAACTTTTGGCGAACAAACAATCATAACCTCGCTTGGTAATTGACGAAAAATTGTACCGTTAGTTTCGATTTGCACCAAAAATCCTTTCCGTAACAATTCTTCACAAAGCCTCTCTATTGGCTGACGCAAAGGCTCTCCGCCAGTAATTACAACCAACTTTCTGACAAGTTTCTTGGAAGAATTATTGGCAAGATTTTCTACCTCATTCAAAATTCTTTCCAAAGTCATTCTTCGGTAAGAATCGAATTCAGTATCACAAAAATCACAAGCCAAATTACAGCCACCAAGCCTGACAAAAACTGCAGGACGTCCCACGTAAGGACCTTCACCTTGCACAGTAGGGAAAATCTCTTGCACATTAAGCTCGTGGCCCTTGTGATTCTCTGCTTTGAGGATTTTGTTTGTGCCTAGCATTTGGTATTTTTCGAACTCAGTTACTTGATTCTGCAATCAAGATTTAATCTCATGGGCCTGACGCAAAAGCGATTTTGCGCAGGGGGGCGCCCCCCCCCGGCCTGTATCAATCAAATTAATCATTTGCAACCATGTCTAAAAAAGTAGTAACACAGCACAGTAAGGAGGATGTCAAAGCCTATTTTAAAGCCCAAGACCCTAAAATCAAATCCGAAGGTGGAAGATTAACTTTCGCGATAAAGCCCAACGTTACAGAATTTAAAAGCGACTATTACGCCACAGAAGACCATTTTTTTCCCGACCCAACAAGCGAATCCAGAGCGGAAGCGCATAATGAAGATCTCCGCAACAACACAGCAGAGATAAAAGGGCACGAACCAGAAAAAGCTAAACCGTCCGATAAGCTAAGCAGCGAAGTCAGCAACATTGTATCCTCTTTAAAATCTACAACAGGAACACCTCCCGGACCAGAAGAAAGCCCCAATACAAAATCTTTTGTGGGCAAGGTAACGGTAGCTCAAGACAAGGGGGGTAGGTAAACTCTGGATGAAAACTCCGCTACAAAAAGAATCGGACCGAGGAGCTCAAAATTTAAAATTACCCGAAACCGCAAAACAAACCCTTAAACTGTCTCTACCTGTAGTCTGCGATCAACTTAATGAGATGATTCTTAACTGGTCCGAAAGCCAAGAGGAGGGCGACCAAGAAAAGATTTGGCTGCGCATATTCGCAGCACTTAATTTTGAACCTGAGAGATGTAAGCATTACCTATTAAGACGATTAGGATTTAAAGGAGACGAATCATCCAAAACAATTCCAAAACCTCAGCTTCCCGCGTTTGAAACCGCTCATTTGCTATTTGGAATTGCAAAACATTGCACCGGCACATTCGAAGAAATGGAAGAAATTTGGTATCATTGCGCCCGATTTCTTCCCCAAGGAAACAAAGAAGATTACAAACCAACCTACACCTCAGACACAAAAAACTACCTCACTGATTTTTTGCAAACTGAACACAAGGATGAGTACACCAAGTTTCATAACAAATTTTGTAGGGAGAGGATGGTTATTTTTTTCAGCAATCTAAAAGAAGATATTCGAAAAGAGCAGGAATCGGCCTCGACCCCAACAGCAACCTCACCAGCTAATGCTGTAATCTCTACAGTAAGCACATCTTGCAGTCCTCTACAAAAAAAAGAGCAACAACACCATCTCTGATTACCACTCAAAACACCTTACTAGCAATCAAATAAAACGTCCTTCTTGGACCATATCTCGTTGAAGCAATGCCAATTCCACTACCGTCAGAAAGTTGGTAAACCTCATCAAACACATTCAGCGCAGAAAGTCGTAAATTCAATTTATTAACCATCAAAAAATCAAAATCACGGGCAATGGAGCTATTGACTTGCGTGTATGATTTTAGGCGATTCGAAGCTGCAAATCCGTGACGCAAACCATTGCCATAGATTCCATCTAAAGCATAGCTAATCTTACCAAAAGAATAGGCGAGCCCCGCAGAAGCGCTATATGACTGGTCGTGATCAGCGTGGCCATATCTTCCGTCCAAATATAAAGCCTCATCAGACTCAACCAAATTACGACCAGAAGCAACTCCCTTAACCTTGGTTTTTTGTGCCGCAAAATTAGCGTAGGACGAGAAATTTCCCGACCTATAATCTGCGGTTAGCTCAATACCATGAGACCTGCCTTGGTAAAAATTAAACGGGGTATAAATTTGTGCATTGCCAAACTGCCCCTCATCAAGCATGTTACGAATCCGCTTCAGATAAGCATCCAGACCAATTGTAAATCCTTTTACAATCTTGCGCGACAAGCCAATATCGTAATAATCTGTACGCTCAGATTTTACCTTTCCACCACCAATTCCTTTGTCATTCGTAGTTCCTGCAAATTTTTCCAGAGTAGAATTTTGTAATCGCTCAGTTTGTGGAACCGTAAAATAACGCGCATAACCCGCATGAAATTTAGTTTTATCATTCAGATCGTAAACCATTCCTGCTCTAGGCTGAAATTGACCTTCGTGAGTCATGGCATGCGAAATATCAAACCTTCCACCAAAATTTAATGTAAGTTTTTCGGTCGCCTTCAATTCATCTTGTAAGTAGATCCCATAAAGCTGCGAGGAGCGTTTTGTATCGTCACGAATTGTCCTCGGATTAGAACTGGTTTGCGCATCCGACGCCCCAGGGAAAACCGCATTTCGCGTTTCTTTTTTATTGGCCTCGTCAGAAAAAAAGAAGCCAGAACGCAACGTATTTTTATCGTTCAAAGCATAACTAAAATCGCCCTGCACACCGTTGATAAGGCTTGAACGATCTACATCCGAAGCGATGCCATTAAACATTAAATCACCAACATAATCAGACCGGTATTTCATCTCGCTGTAGCGCGCAAAATAAGAAAGCTGGTAATCAATTCCATAGTCAGAAACTCCCTGCCAAGCGAGAATTCCGTAGCGACTAGATTCTTGTTGATTCTGATTCAAAGAAGATGAGTCAACACTATTTTGTCCTGTTAAGGTATAAGATGGCCGCCTTCCCGGAGTATTTGGAATTTGAAAACGACTTGTTCCATTTCCTAAAATCAAACTCAATCGACTAGAGTCATCGAGCAAACGAGAAAAATAACCAAAGACGCGATCTTGCTTCGTATCATTGTGATGATTTTTTCTCTCACGCGTTGCAGATTCAATCCCACGATCATTTTGTAAATATGAGGCACTAAGAAAGTAATTCAAATTACCTTCTGAGCCCCCAACTTGCTGGTTAAGGCCACGAGTTCTATTGTCACCAATTGTCGCCTCCGCTCTTCCTCCTTTGTTAAAAATTCCTGACTTGGTTTTTATCTCAACTACACCAGCAGTTTTATACCCATATTGCGCCGGAAGGGCGCCAGTTAAGAGCTCAACGCTATCTGCAAAGTAAGTATCAAAACTTTGACCAAAGCCAGTAACGCCCCGGGGAAGCATGATTCCATTGATTCGATATTGCACCGCGGAGTGATCACCACGAATGTGAATCTGTCCGTTGGAATTTTGTGTAACACCAGGAGCGCGCAACAGCACTTGATTCAAAGTCGTTGCTTGCCCTTGCGGCAAACTATTCAAATCCTCTTGTGAAAATAAAAATGAACTTCCTCCCGTTTTTGGAGAAAGTTTATTGCGAGAATTATCTAATTTTTTTGCAGTAATTTCATAATCCCAAATTTTTTGCCCGGATTCTTGTTTTACTATTTCTGCAAAAGAGTTGGATGCAAGCACAACAAGGCTTGCGAGTAATAAGGAAAATTTTTTCATTGTATTGTTTCTTAGTTAAGATCTGCGCGAAAAATGTTCTAAAAAACTAATGGAGGAGCGCGGGAGGGGTTGGAGGAGAGAGGGTAGGAAAGTTTTACACGATCAAATCGTCGTGAGAAAAATGCCGCACAAAAAACCGCAAATAAAGTCAGAGCAATTTTTGACAACAGCAGTTGATGATGGAAAAAGAAACAAGAACAGGTGGCGCAATCATGAGGACTTTGCTTGGAATCTTTGGATGACTTCTTCTCCAAATCTGCATCAGCTTGCCATTTTGCGAATACATCCTGACCACCATGCGAAACGACATGAAAAAGCGAGAGGCTTTTACTGAGAACAAAAATGATCAGCAAAAACAAAATGAGATGACTGGAGATATACTTGATTTTGGGAATGAGATTCACAGATTTTAAACTTCTGACTTATACCGAATCTGATTCAACATACCGATCTTTTTTTATCAGATTCAGTATATTGGGGTTCCCCCCAAGTTGTTTAATCTTTGGGGGGCGTCGCGAGTGCGACGTAAAAAATACAAAATATACCCAATCAACTTCTTGAAGTTGGATGGGTATAGACACCGTTTCTTCTGAACTTTTGACTTTCGACCCAAACAAATGCAACAAAAAATTCTAACGCTTCTAGAAAAAATCGGCCACTTCACTTTGATCAACATGCAGAAGCTTGGCGATATTACGTTATTCGCTGCAAGATCAATTAAACACTGCTTCCTTCCGCCATTTTATCCACGAATAATTCTACGCCAATTTCTACGAATCGGCTATTTTTCTTTGCCAGTTGTTGGTCTTACCGCAATCTTTTCCGGAGCAGTTCTGGCTCTGCAAAGCTATTCAGGATTTTCTCGCTTCAACGCTGAGAGCGCTATTGCAACCGTGGTTGTTTTATCGATTACGCGCGAACTTGGCCCCGTGCTTGCAGGATTAATGGTTGCCGGTCGTGTTGGGGCGTCAATTGCCGCCGAACTTGGAACAATGAAAGTAACGGAACAAATTGATGCCCTGCGCACCCTCTCCACCAATCCATTCAAATATCTCGTGGCTCCAAGAATGATCGCAGGAGTTCTAATGTTGCCCCTTCTGGTTTTAGTGGCAGACGTCATCGGCGTGATGGGCGGATATTTGGTCAGCGCGCATGTTCTCGGCTTCTCACCCGGCCCTTACATCAGCAATACTTTTAAATTTCTGGAGCAAATCGATATAGTTTCCGGACTTACAAAGGCTGGGGTTTTTGGTTTTGTGATTACGATCATGGGATGCTATTTCGGTTACAATTCTAACCGCGGTGCAGAAGGGGTAGGAATCGCCGCAACCAATGCCGTGGTATCCGCTTCGATAGTCATTCTACTTTTGAACTACATCATCACAGGTTGGTTTTTCGGATGATGATCTGGTTAAATTTTGTGAATATTTCTCAATCGAGTGATCAACGAAATAATTAATCTTACCGCTCTTCAATCCCATCAGCAGTCCGTAAACTCTGTCCTTCAGGGTTTGAATGAGGGTTAGCTCTCTTCTTTTTCCGTCATAGTCAAAATACATTTTTTGACCAAAATGCCTGTAGCCAAAAATCAATGGCGGCAAGTTGGCAACAATGTCGATATTGTTAACCCAGCGCTCGTGCAAAAAATCACACTGTAAAACAAAGCGTTTATTTCCGATTCTTGGAGAACCATAAGTATAAAGCGCGTATGGATCGGGAAGCGCCTCATCAATCCTGCAATAAATTGCCATAATACTTACCATGGCCCCACCAAGACTATGTCCGGTAAACCAAAGTTTTTTGTTAAGACCTTTAATCGCCCTTACAATTTCAGGCCAAACCTTTTGCGCGTAGTCCTGGAAGCCATCATGGACCAATCCTTTACCGACCCTACTTCTCTTCGGCCAAGTTTTTATATCAGCCGTAATGTCAGATAATTCTTTCACTTCAGTTCCGCGGCAAACAATGATTAAATCATTCTCACTCTCCAAAATAAAAGTTTCCGCCTCGGAATTATCAATTGGCCTAACAATAAAACCATGTTTGGAAATCTCTTTATCCCGCAAATTTGGATGGTAGGATAGCTTGCTGATCAGTGCAAAAAAATTGCTGAGATGCGGCCCGTCAAAATTTGTCAGCATTATTTTTCTGCCAAAATTTTTTTAGCCAAATCTTTTCGCAACTCAACTGCCGGTTGATCAAATGGGTTTACGCCTTTAACTTTTGCAATCAAAATTACCTCCAGAAACATCTGCATCATCAAGCCGCCAAGCACTTCTTCGGTGAGTTTTTCAATTTCGAAAATGCGAATTGGAAGTTTTTTACGATTCAAAACTTCAATTGTAGTTTCTTGCTCAACCCCGACAATCTCACTTAGATTCTTGCCCCCAAACAATGTAGGACAAGGCTTCAGGTCTTTAATCAAAAAATCACAAGCATGGGTTTTTTGAATAATAAAAGTAAAAAACTTATCCTTCGGACCATCGAGATAGAGTTGCAATTGACTATGCTGATCTACCGTTCCCATTGAGTTTATTGGCACTGAGCCAAAACCATTTTTGCCCAAAGATTCCGCCCAAAGCTGCCGGTACCAATCAGTAAAATTTTTTAAGCTATCAATGTAGGGCATTATAACATTGTTGGTAAAACCACCCTCATAAAGAGCCAACTGAATCGCGCAAGAATCGGCAATGCGATTATTGTTCAGAAAATCATCAAGGATTTTTTGAGCGCCCTTTCTAATTTTTTTTATATCAAGACCCACGAGCATTGCTGGCAACATTCCGACAATTGAAAAGCAAGAATATCTACCGCCAATTTTTGGCGAATGCGGAACTATTTCTGCACCAATTTCTTGAGCAATTTTAGCGAGAGAGTTTGTTTGCGATTCCGTTACAAATAAAAACTGCTTAGCAAAATTTTTGATCTTCAGCTTCTTGATTTGTTCCAATATTATCAGGATCTGACAGATGGTTTCAATGGTCTCGCCTGACTTGCTGATTGCAATAAAGAAGGTATTTTGAAAATCGATTTTGGAGAGGCAGTTCGTGATTGTTTGCGGATCAATTGATTCAAGGAACTCAACCCGATCCTGAAATTTAAGAGCGCTTAACGTTTTGCCGCCAAGGCTTGATCCGCCGACCCCAAGTATTAGAATCTTTTTGTAAGGATAAGTTTTCTCGCAGATTTTTCTAAAATTATCTTGATCACTTTTACTAAAAATAATATCAATCGCCTGGATCTCAGAAGCCTTGATTTGCTTCGACAAATCGTCAGATAACTTGTAGCAGATTTTTTGGAATTTTATAAAATTGTTGAGTGATTGAGTATTCTTGAAACGCTCGAAATAAAGACTTGGCATGCTACTCAGTTTTTTAGGGTTTTCGCCAAATATTTTCCTGTTACAGAATTTTTATCTTTCGCTATTTCCTCGGGAGTGCCTTCAGCAACAATATAACCACCCTTATCTCCTCCGCATGGACCAATGTCAATGATGTGATCGGCGGTTTTCAAAACATCAAGATTATGCTCAATAACCAAAATCGAATTTCCGGTTTCAACCAACTTGTGAAGCACTTTTAACAACTTGCTGATATCTTCAAAATGCAGGCCAGTCGTTGGTTCGTCAAGTATGTAAAGCGTATCTCCGGTAGCTTTACGACTAAGCTCTTTAGCAAGCTTGATCCTCTGAGCCTCACCACCGGAAAGGGTTGTGGCGCTTTGTCCGATGCGAATATAACCAAGACCCACATCGCATAAAGCTTTGAATTTGTCGTTAATATGCGACATATTGGAAAAGAATTCTGACGCGTCTTCGGCTGTCATTTCCAGAATATCAGAAATCGATTTTCCTTTGTACACCACCTCAAGAGTTTCGCGATTGTAACGCTTACCATGACAGGTGTCACAGCGCACGTAAACATCTGGCAAAAAGTGCATCTCGATCTTGATTAGGCCATCCCCCTGACAAGTTTCGCATCTTCCGCCCTTAACGTTAAAAGAAAATCTTCCAACCTTGTAACCACGAGATTTAGATTCTGGAAGCGCAGTAAAAAACTCACGGATAAAAGTGAATGCACCAACATAGGTGCACGGATTAGAGCGTGGCGTACGTCCAATCGGCGATTGATCAATTTCAATAATTTTATCGATAAGGTGAACGCCGCTAATTGTCTGATACGGCCCAGGAGTAACCTTCGCTTTATTAACCAATTTATCCAAGGCTGGGTAAAGCGTTTTTATGATTAAACTCGACTTTCCTCCTCCCGAAATTCCAGAAACCGCAGTAAAAACTTTGAGGGGAAGATTAAGTGTTAGATTCTTGAGATTGTTGATTGTAGCGCCTCTCAATGTAATCATCCTTTTCGGATCAATTTTGCGGCGTTTTTTTGGTATTTCGATTTTTTTCTTACCGCTCAAAAATTGTCCGGTAACACTTTTCGGATCATTTAGAACTTCTTGGAATGTGCCGGCCGAGATGATCTCTCCCCCGTGGATTCCAGCACCCGGACCAACGTCAATTAGGTATTCCGCTTCTCGCATCATCTCTTCGTCATGCTCAACAACGATGACCGAATTTCCTAGATCACGCAGATTTTTCAAAGTGGTAATCAGCTTGTCATTGTCGGATTGGTGTAGACCAATTGAGGGCTCATCAAGCACGTATAGCACGCCGGAAAGTCCGGAACCTATCTGAGATGCCAGACGAATTCGTTGAGCCTCGCCACCAGAAAGAGTGCCCGCTTCACGATTTACGGTTAGATATTCCAGGCCTACATTACGCAAGAATCCTAGGCGACGCGTAATTTCTTTAAGTAGGCGCTCTGCAATCTGAGACTGCATATTGGTTAATCTTGAATCCAATTCAGAAAACCATTTACTAGCTTTTTCGATCGACATCGCACTGACTTCTCCGACATGTAAGCCGTCAATTTTAACCGAAAGTGCCTGTTCATTCAAACGAGTACCGCGGCATGTTTCGCAAATTTTGATAGTTTGAAATTTCGTCAATTCTTCGTGAGCAGAATCATTGTCGCTTTCGTTTAATCTTTTTTTCAAAATATTTACAACACCTTCAAATGGCTTTTTTACCTTAACCGCCTTAAGCCCATCTTCAATTTTTATTTCAACTTTCTCGTCACCAGTTCCGTAGAAAATTTTATTTTTTATATCGGCAGAAAGCGTTTTAAAAGGAACATCAAGACTGAAGCCATAATGCGCTGCCATGGCCTGCAAAATTTGTTGATAGAAACGCTCTTGAACTCCTTGCCAAATCGCAATCGCACCCTGTCTAAGAGAAAAATTTTCATCCTCTATCATCAAATCTTCACTGAAATAAAGCTCAGTGCCAAGTCCGTCACAAGCTTTGCATGCGCCGAATGGGGAGTTAAAGGAAAATAATCTTGGCTCGATTTCCACGATGGTAAATCCCGAAACCGGACAAGAAAACTTTTCACTGAAGACCAAAATATCACCGTTTTTATGAGGAGATTTTGCGCTGCTAGGCATGGCCACTATCTCAACGTGAAGTATTCCTTCAGAGGTTTTTAATGCGGTTTCAACCGAGTCTGCAAGCCTATTTCCTAAATCTTCAGAAATTATCAGACGATCAACCACAATCTCGATATCGTGTTTTTTATTCTTGTCGAGCACCGGAAGAATATCGTTTAAATCACGAATTTCTCCATCAATTTTTATACGCTGAAAGCCTTGTTTACGGACATTCATCATTTCTTTACGAAATTCACCTTTTTGTCCACGGACGATCGGGGCGATTATATAAATTTTGGTTTTTTTTGGAAGAAGTGAAATTTTATCAACCATCACCGAAGCAGACTGACTCTCAATCGGCTTCCCGGTTTCAGGAGAATATGGCACACCAATACGCGCAAAAAGAAGACGAAAATGATCGTAAATTTCTGTTACGGTTCCTACGGTTGAGCGAGGATTTTTTGAGGTTGTTTTTTGATCAATTGCAATTGCGGGAGAAAGGCCGGTTATAGATTCGACATTTGGCTTATCTTGTAAATCCAAAAATTGTCGAGCGTAGGAGGAGAGGCTTTCTATAAAGCGTCGTTGACCTTCTGCATAAATCGTATCAAAGACTAGGGAAGACTTCCCAGATCCACTTAATCCAGTTACAACAACGAGTTTATTTTTTGGTATTTCAATACTAACATTCTTTAGATTGTGCTCTTTTGCACCAGTAACTTTAATGAATTTTTCTTCCATGAGTTTGGTTTGTTTTTATCCCAAATCAATCATCAGAATCGTCCATAATTTCGCTAATATTTAGTAAAATATGGAGGGCTCTAGCGATAGACCTGGGTTTAATCTTGTTGTCTTATCAGTTTTGTTAAAAACTCGACATTTTCGATTGGTGTTTCTGGCAGTATTCCATGACCTAGATTGAAAATAAACGGACGACTTCCTAACTCTTTCAAGATCGTTAAAACCTCTTTCTCTATCTCTTTTTTTGAACCAAATGCTAAAAGAAAATTATCCAAATTTCCCTGGATAATAACATCAGTTTTTGTTTGTAAATTACTCTTAACAAAATCGTGACTTATATTTTGATCTATCGCCAATCCATGAGGATTTACACTATGTACAAATTCTTCGTACATCGTTCCAATTCCACGTGGAAAGCATATAATTGGAATTGTTGGATATTTTTTTCTTATCTCAGAAACAATTTTTTTTGTCGGCTCCAAAACCCATTTTTTTAATTGGTGAGGTGGCAAAATTCCCGCCCAAGAGTCAAATAATTTTACAACATTAACTCCCGCTTCGATTTGATTTGAAACGTGTTGTATCACACTTTCCGAAAGAATATTGATTAACTCTAAAAAAAATTCTTCGTTACAAATTGCAGCTTTACGCACTAGAGAAAAATCTTTAGAACCTCCCCCTTCAATCATGTAGCAGGCAAGAGTAAATGGTGACCCTGAAAATCCTATAAGATCCTTTTCTCCATTAAATTCTAAATCCAACCTTATCTTTGTAAGCTCTATCGCTTCATAAACTTTTCTTAAATGAGAATTTACATTGTTAATATTTAAATGTTTTAACTCACTTGAGTTAGAAATTCTTTGTAATTTAGGACCAATCCCTTCAATAAATTCAACCTTAATCCCTAAAGCTTCAGGTAAAACAAGAATATCTGAAAAAATTATAGCAGCATCAAAACCAAATCTACGAATCGGTTGTAACGTGACTTCACAAGCTAGTTCCGGTGTGTAACAGAGTTCTAAAAAATTTTTTACCGAAGATCTAACCTCTCGATATTCAGGAAGATACCTTCCGGCTTGTCTCATTATCCAAATTGGTGGAGTCGGGAAATTTTCTTTTTTGGAAAGGATTTTAAATAATTTATTCATTTAATTCTTTTAGATGTTATTAATAAGGTTGTGGATTTCTTATTAAGATTTTTAACAAATTACTAACTTTTTTAATAACAAGGTAATGCCTTATAAACCAAGGCTATAGCGAATATTGTTAACAGGTAAAAAATTTTAAAAAAACTTTATTTAACAGAAAGATTTCTGTGAAGAAATTGTGAAGAAATTTAATAAATTTTTTTCAAAAATAGGATCTGTTAGTTAGATGAAGGTTATTAACAAATTGTAAACAGAGGAATTAACAAGTGAGAAGAAGAGAAAGAATGGAGGAAATTTTGCAGAAAAATTTTCAACCGGAAACAATGGAGCTGCTAGACAAATCAAACCTTCATCGCGGACATTCAGAAGTAGGAGATGGCGAGGAAACTCATTTTGAGCTTACAATAAAATCTAAAAAACTAAGCAACGTAAGTAAGGTAGAGTCTCATCGAAAAATAAATTCACTTTTAGCTGATGAGTTTAAGTCTGGGCTGCACGCGTTGGAAATTAAGGTCTTAATCCAAAAGATTTAGGACGACCATTAATTCGTATCACGCATCCCTCTTCTTTTTGTAATCCTTGATTGCAGCCTTTATAGCCTCTTCTGCCAGAACAGAGCAGTGAATTTTTACCGGAGGAAGCGAAAGCTCTTGGGCAATTTCTTTGTTGGTAATGGTTGCTGCAAAATCAACATTTCGTCCTTTAATCCATTCTGTTGCGAGTGAGCTGGAAGCAATTGCGGAACCGCACCCAAAGGTTTTGAATTTTGCATCGGTAATTATTCCATCATCAGAAACTTTAATCTGAAGCTTCATCACGTCGCCACAAGCCGGCGCACCGACAAGTCCGGTTCCAACATTTTTTTCGTCTTTAGAAAAAGACCCAACATTTTGTGGGTTTTCGTAGTGGTTTAAAAGTTTTTCTGAATAAGCCATTTTTTCTCCTGTTTTAGTGTGATTTCCAATTGATTGACTTGATGTCGATTCCTTCCTGCATCATTTCCCAAAGCGGACTTAACTCGCGGAGTTTATGAATTTTGCTGGCGATTAGATCGGTAGCAAAATTGATTTCTTCCTCAGTGGTAAAGCGGCCGATGCCAAAGCGAATCGAAGTGTGAGCAAGTTCGTCTTCAACGCCGAGCGAGTGTAAAACGTAAGACGGTTCAAGCGAAGAAGAAGTGCAGGCTGAGCCTGATGAAACAGCTAAATCCTTGATTGCCATGATCATTGACTCGCCCTCGATTCCAGCGAAACTTAGGTTTAAATTTCCCAACCAACGCTTGCAAGGATCTTCTATTGATGGACCGTTCAGGTAGACGTGTGTTGCCTTCATCACCCCATCGTAAAGTTTTTTGCTAAGCTTTTGGATGAGAAGAAAATCTTTTTCCATTTCATTTTTTGCGATTTCTGCAGCTTTTCCAAGTCCGACTACAAGCGGTGTGGGGGCCGTGCCAGATCTGATTCCGCGCTCCTGTCCTCCGCCGCTAAAAATTGACTTAATTCGTACTCGCGGTTTACGACGAATGTAGATTGCGCCGATGCCCTTTGGTCCATAAATCTTGTGGCCTGAAATGCTCATCAAATCAATGTTCATCGCATTAACATCGAGAGGAATTTTTCCAAAAGCCTGCGCCGCATCGGTGTGAAAGAGGGCGCCTTTTTTTCGACAAAGCGCGCCAATTTCCTTGATTGGTTGAATGGCGCCAATTTCATTATTGACTGTCATTATTGAAACCAGGCAAGTCTTGTCAGTAATTGCAGCTTCGAGTTGATCAAGGTCGATGATTCCGTTTTTTTGTACTGACAAGAAGGTAGCTTCAAAGCCTTCTTGCTCAAGGTCGCGCACGGAATTGATCACGCATTTATGCTCAGTTGCAATTGTGATAATGTGATTTTTTGTACTACCGAGAAACCGCGCCACACCTTTGATGGCGATGTTGTTAGATTCGGTTGCGCCAGAGGTAAAAACTATCTCCTTTGGATCGGCATTGATTAAATCTGCCACCTGCCTGCGAGCAATTTCTACCAGCTCTTCCGCCTTCCAGCCCAAGCTGTGCGTACGCGAATGTGGGTTGCCGAAATCTTCGCGCATAGCTTTGGTTACGACATCGATTACGCGAGGATCCATTGGAGTCGTGGATTGGTAGTCGAGATAAATGGGGAGTTTCATGTGTTTTTTTTGTAAAATTCTTTCCAGATTTTGATAAACTTTTCTACTTCGTCATGAGTATTTTGCGCTCCCAGGCTCACACGAATTGCAGAGTTAGAAAAGGCCGGATCAACTAGCATCGCCTTCAAAACTCGTGATTCACGTAAGGTGCCAGAGGAACATGCCGCTCCAGCGCTAACGCAGATTCCATTCAAATCAAAATTAATCAATTGTGTTTGGCTATCAAACTTTTTAGTGGCGATATAGCTAGTGTTCGGAAGGCGCTCGATATTTTGTGAGAAAATTTTTACGTTCTCGCCACCGACTTCTTGGACTTCCTTTTCTAGGAAGTCACGTAGTTCAGAAATTTTTTGATATTTAGCAAGACTTGATTTTGCTAGTTTACAAGCCTCTCCAAACCCAACGATCCCCGCCACGTTTAGAGTTCCTCCGCGTTTAGACTTCTCTTGTCCGCTTCCGTAAATTAGCGGTTTGATGTCCAGGCCTTTACGAATTAGCAACGCTCCAACTCCTTGCGGACCGTTGATTTTATGGGCTGAAATTGAAGCGAAATCAACATTAAGATTTTCCAGATCGACTTCAATTTTTCCGGCAGCCTGAACAATGTCGCAATGGATGAGTCCGCCTTTCTGATGCACTAATTTTGTAATTTCAGAAATTGGCTGAATAGCTCCGGTTTCGTTCTGAGCAAGCATTGCAGATGTTAGGAAGCTCAAAGTCGGATCACCTTCTGCAGCCTCTCTTATTTTTGTTTTAAGATCAGAAATGCTGACTAGGCCATCTTTTGTAGCGTCAATTTCAACGACTCTTTTTCCGTGGGGTCGACAATTGTAAACCGAATTATGCTCAATTTTGCTGAAGAAAATTTTGTCTACTTCAGTCCCAAATATCGCGCTATTTGTGGCTTCAGTGGCGCTGCTGGTAAAAATTATTTCATAGTTTTCAGCGTTTAGAAATTTTTTTACCTCTTGCCTCGCGGCTTCAACCAGGCCATTTGCACGCTGCCCCAGTTGATGAGCGGATGAGGAATTTAGAGGCGCCCCATAAGCCTCAACCATCTTAGCCAAAACCTCGGGAGCCAATTTAGTGGTGGAGTTGTGATCAAAGTAAATCATGCGATTGAACCTAATTTGCTTGGTTGATTTTAACTTAAGGCGTTTTTAGCGTAAAAAGACTGCCCACTTTGTAGATGTAGATAGGTTGCGTCATGCATCCTAGTCTCGCTTTTATTAACTGCTAGCCGTTGCTTCCAAGAGCCTGTTTAAATCTTTTTGCCAGAAGGGGCCCATGTCCAGGGCTCATGCCCATCTTTATATTTCCAGAAGTAGTAAAAATTCTAACTTCCGGGATTATCAAGCGTGAGTGAAAAGATCTTGAATAGGTTCTAAAGTCAACTTCAAGCGCAACCCCCTTACTTATGACAGACGAATCCCACACTAACGCAGTAGCACAAGAAAATCACTCCGCCGACACTAAGGACACCGTTAAGGCCGCCGCTAAGGAAGTGGTGCAAGAAAATCCGTTTGCGCAAGAAAATTTTGCTGAACTATTCGAAGAGTACGAAAAAGATAGTCAGCGCCTCATTGAAGGTACGGTTGTAAAGGGAGTTGTCGTAGGAATTTCTGACAAGGGCGTTGCCATTGATATCGGAGCAAAATCTGTCGGTTTCATTGATATCATTGAATTCAAAAGAGATGGCGAAATCGAAGAGGGAGATGTTGTTGATGTATTTTTGGAAAAGTTAGAAAATAAAAGAGGCGAGCTGTTAATCAGTCGTGACAACGCCAGAAGGTACAATAGTTGGCACTACCTTAAAAATTGCCTCGAAGATAAAACGAGCGTTGAAGGTAAAGTGATCGGTAAGGTCAAAGGTGGTTACGCGGTTGATGTGACTGGCATCACTTGTTTCTTGCCAAGAAGTCAAGTTGATACCGTTCTGCTCACCGACGATAGTTTCCTCGTGAATAAAATAGAAAAACTTCAGGTCCTAAAGATCGATGATTTCCGTGGAAATGTCGTGGTATCTAGAAGGGCGATTCTTGAAAATCAGCGCAGCGCAGAAAAAGAGAAAGCCTTGGCTACAATGAGAATTGGCGATATTCTAGATGGTATGGTTAAAAACATTACCGACTACGGAGCCTTCATCGATTTCGGTAGTTTTGACGGTCTGCTTCACCTCACCGATATCTCTTGGTGTCGTGTCAAACATCCTTCAGAGGCGCTAAAAATCGGCCAACAAGTTAAAGTGCAAGTCATCAAATATGATTTGGACAGTAAGCGTGTGTCCCTGGGCATGAAGCAATTGCAGCAAAATCCTTGGGAATCAATCTCGCAAAGATATCCTGTCGGCGCAATAGCGAAGGGCAAAGTAACTAACGTTACTAGTTATGGCGCTTTTGTTGAGATCGAGCAAGGAATCGAAGGGCTGGTTCACGTATCTGAAATGAGCTGGCTCAAAAATAATTCTATGCCGAGCAAGATAGTCGCCCCTGGTCAAGAAGTTGAAGTGATGGTGCTGGATATTGATTCAAGCAGTCATCGCATTTCTCTTGGCATGAAACAGTGTGAGAAAAATCCTTGGCAGAATTTTGCCGAGAAGCATCAGGTTGGTGATATCGTGGAAGGTATCGTAAAGAACTTTACCGAATTCGGCTTGTTTGTAGGATTTGACAGTGGAGTTGATGGGTTGGTGCATATTTCGGATGCGGCAAAGGACAATCCGTCTTCAGAAATTCTTAAGCAGTTCAAGAAGGATGACAAAATCAAGGTTGTTGTTTTGGGCAGCAATTACGAGAAAGAGCGCATCAGTCTTGGCGTTAGACAGCTGAATAATCCTAATTTCAAAAGTGATATCGGAAAAATTGAAACCGGCGCTACCGTTTCATGCGTTGTGGTTAATGTGAAAAAAGATTTCCTCGAAGTTGAGCTTGATCTTGGTTTGAAGGCTATCATCAAGAGACTTGATTTGTCCAAAAACAAGCAAGATCAAAGAACTGAAAAGTTTGAAGTTGGGGATAGAGTTGAAGCCAAGGTTGTTCTATTTAACAATGTGAGCGGCAAGTTGCTGCTGTCGATTAAAGATTTAGAATCAGACGAGCAAGGTGCGCACATTTACTCGGATGCCGACAGCAAGGCCACAATTGGTAGTATTGCTGGCGATATTCTGAGCTCTTTCGCTACAGAAAATCAGCAAGAATAAATAATTCAATCGAATGCCATCTCTGGACAATATTTCATCCTTGATTTACCTCAAAGATAAGGCTCGTAAGTGGAAAAATATCGCTATCCTCGTTGCTATTTTTTCATCGATGCTTTTTGCCAAACTTGTCTTTGGCAATAAATTGTCCGGAATGTTTTCTGGTGAAGATTGTATAGCAAATATTCGAATCAGCGGCGTAATATTTGAAGATGATTTTCGCAGTAAAATCCTAAAACAAATAGCTGCAGAAAAATCCATCAAAGCGCTTATCGTCAATATCGACAGTCCGGGCGGAGGTATCGTTGGCAGCGAAATTCTTTTTAATAATTTGAGGGAAATCGCTGACAACAAGCCTGTTGTTGCGGTAATGGAATCTGTTGCGGCCTCCGGCGCTTATATGGCCGCCATCGCCGCTGATTACATCGTGGCACATAACGGAACCATCACCGGCTCAATCGGCGTCATTATGGAATTGCCCGAAGTTACGGAGCTGGCAGATAAGCTCGGTATTAAAGTTAATGCGTACAAATCATCTCCAATCAAGGGCAGTCCATCTCCGTTTGAAAAGTCAAACGTTGCGGTTGACAACATCGTCAATGCATCAATCGCTGACAGCCATCTGTTCTTTACTGAATTAGTGAAAGCAAGAAGAGGGGACAAGCTCGATGTCAAAGCCCACGCCGTTATTTTTGATGGTAGAATTTTTACCGGTAGACAGGCTTTGCGTGTTGGATTAGTTGACAAGGTTGGCAGTGAGCGTGATGCGATTTCTTATTTGTCAGAAAACAAAATCGATACCAAGTTGCCAATAAAAGATATTGAAATTGTTGAGAGGGAGAAAAAATTCTTTGAGAAATTTTTTAGTTTCCTACCATTCTTTGATTTGGCCAAGGGTGGCATTACCGGTTCTGGAATTATGGCCGTAATGCGATAATATATACCAAACACAATTGAAGATACCGAACTCTGTTTGGTATATTGGGGTTCCCCCCAAGTTGTTTAATCTTTGGGGGGCGTCGCGAGTGCGACGTAAAAAATAAAAAATTATACCCGATCAACTTCTTGAAGTTGGTTGGGTATAGAGAGGTTGAAGCCTTCCCGGCCTTCATCTCAGAATGGTTGAAGGTTTTTGCGTTTGCTATTTTAAATCGCCTTTTTAGGTTCCCCGAGCTCTACGGCCTTGTGGCAGTTGCTTTAAGTTTTTACTAACCAATACAAATTTTATGACTAACAACAGTGAGATTTTTGAAAGAGTGAAAAAAATCATTATCAATCATCTTGGTGCGGAAGAATCGAAAGTGACCGAAGTGGCAAATTTTATCGATGATTTAGGAGCCGACAGTCTTGACCAGGTTGAATTGGTTATGGCTTTTGAGGAAGAATTCGGAATTGAAATTCCGGATGACGCAGCAGAAAAAATTACCACCGTTGGCAGCGCAGTGAAATACATCACTGAAAACATGTAGCATCGCGCCTTGTCTTGTGACCCGCTAAATGACTGAGTTCAGTCATGTCATTTAGCGGGTTTTTTGTTGTCCCCGATAGCGGCACCCTCTTTTCTTGGATCCGCACCTCCATTGATTGTAATCACCCTACCTTTTGAGTCGCGTTTGATCGTTATCGCGTGAATTCCGCTTACGAGACTAATCTTTTTAGTCTTGTGCCCCATGGATTCAAGATCCTCTACGGTTGTATCTTGTATGCCGCGATTCTTTTCCAATTCGACCACTTCATTAAGAAAAACAAAATTTGGCAGCGCAATTGCTTGCTGAATGTCCAAGCCGAAATCGAGATATCCGATAATGGTTTTGGCAACGAACTGGATGATGCGGGGCCCTCCTGGAGACCCGACAACCATAATCAAATTACCACTCTCATCAAAAATAAATGTTGGAGACATCGAGCTGCGTGGCCTTTTATTTGGTCCGACACGATTCGCAACTTTCTTGCCATCAATTTCCGGGACGAACGAAAAATCCGTAAGCTGGTTATTAAGCAAAATTCCGTCAACCGACAAAGCCGATCCAAAAAAATATTCAATTGAACTTGTAAGCGAAACGGCGTTACCGAATTTATCAATAACAGAAATATGCGTAGTTGATGGCGGTTCAACGCTAGAAATGTCATTGGTAAGGTCATGCGGAATGTCGAACTTGCCAGGTTCTGCAGTTTGCATAAGGCGAGTTTGGCTAATTAGTGAAGCGCGATGTTTAAGATATTTTTTATCAAGCATCTGAGCGATCGGAACGTCGGAAATGTCCGCAACATATTTGCCGCGATCTGCGTAAGCAAGGCGGGCCGCTTCTGCGAATAGATGAATAAAGTCTGAAGAGGTTGGTTTGATTTCGTGTAAGTCGAAATTTTCCAGAATACCAAGAATTTGCAAAAGAGTAACACCTCCTGATGGGAGTGGCATTGTGCAGATTTTATACTTGGTACGATATTTGGCGCAAAGCAAATCACCATTTCTTGCTTGATAGTTTTGCATATCTCCAAGCGTTAATAATCCGGGATTTATTTTTGAATTTTGAACTGCGCTTACAATGTCTTGCGCTATCTTGCCGTTGTAAAAAGAGTCGCTATTGGAGTTGGCGATTATCTCGAATGTTTCAGCCAATTTTGGATTTCTGATTACATCCCCAACATTTCTGCTTTGCTTGTTATCGTCGAGATAAATTTCTGCAGTTTCATCGAAGTCTTTTAGGTAAGGAATCATCGACAATATTTGAAACCGATTATTGACTTTGAATCCATCCTTAGCGGCAGCTATTGCTGGTTCGAATAGTTTTTTCCATGGTAATTTTCCATGCTGTTTGTGAGCTGTTTCTAAGGCCTTTAATAGTCCGGGAGTGCCAACCGACAAGCCCCCCTTCACGCAGTCAAAAAATGGCCTAGCAAAAAATGGCCTAGCAAAAAACGACCCGGTATTTCCTTTTTTGTCCAAGAACAATTCTTCGTTAGCATTGGAGGGGGAGGTTTCTCTTCCATCAAAAAACATTGCCTTCTTTTTTTTGGCGTCGAAATAAATCAAAAATCCTCCGCCGCCGATACCGGAAGAATGGGGCTCTACAACGTTTAGGACTAGCTGAGCCGCGATCGCTGCATCAACGGCATTTCCTCCATTTTTTAATATTGTAGCTCCCGCCATGCTTGCCAGCTTACTGGCCGATGAGATCATGTATTTTTCTCCGGTGACAATCGCAACGTCACGAAAACCTGAATCAACCTCTCCGGTCCAATTATCGGAGAGGTGGGTAGATTTGTTGGTGTAGCTTGTGCATGCGGCGAGGTAAAGGAGCAGCAGTAAGGATATAATTTTTTTTGGCATAAGTATTTTGGCGTGGGATTTTGTGAGACATGCTCAACACTTAAGGAATCTTAGATGAGAACGAGCATGAGCGAAGCGAATCTCTAGGAAGATCAGTTTGCGAGTAGGTAAGCGTACTTAGCCTAAAAAAGTTTTAACCATCATCTTTGCAAAAAAAGAAGGCAAAAACATTTTTCCGATTATCTCAAATTCTATTTGTCAATTAAGATTCAGGTATGATTTTTGCAAAAAGTTTCATCGGGTTATTTTTTTATGTGTTCATCTTTATCTGGTGTGCCATTCAACGCTACGGCTTCAATGCTGCACATGCTCAATCAGCAATTTTAAATGACAGAAACTGTTAGAATAAATTTCATATGTAAAGGCGAGAAGCAAGAATTTCTTGTGCCAATTGGAACGACGGTGCTTGAGGCTGCGCATAATAATGGCATAGATTTAGAAGGCGCTTGCGAAGGTTCGCTCGCATGCTCGACATGTCACGTGGTTGTAGAAAAAAACTTTTTCGATTTATTAACATCTCCAAGCGAAGACGAAGAAGACATGCTTGATCTCGCATTTGGACTGACTCCAACTTCTAGATTAGGATGTCAGATCGTGATGACAAAAGAATTGGACGGCCTGACTTTAACCGTTCCAAGTGAGACACGTAACGTTTCCATAACTTAGAGCCTGTATTCAATTCAATCAAACCAACCTATCTCATGAGTAAGAAAGCGGGAATCAAAATAATTGCATTAGTATCGTTACTGGCGGTGGCCTACAGCTTGTTCTGGTTCTTCAGAGTTGGGCAAGTAGAAAAGCAAATCAGTAATTTTGTAGCAGACAATGCGCTTCACATATCGGCGGGAGAAATATCGACATCAGGCTTTCCGCTAACACAAAAAATAACGGTGAAAGATCTTAAATTTATGATTCCAAACGCCGTGCTAAATAAGCGTCAGGTTGTAGTGAAAGATTTAGAGCTCGTATCCGGCATTTTTTCTTCGGACTTTTCTGTAATGCTGCCTGGAATGGCAGTTACTTTGCAAGATTCTGACAATGCTATTTCTACGGTTGAATTCAGTAAAGAGCCGGAAGTTAAAATATCATTTTCAGGCAGCAGAGTTACAAATTTTCATTACCAAGATTCCGGATATAGAATTCTTGACGTGGATAAGAGCGTGATCTACTCTGCCGCAAGTTCACTTTTTAGTTTTGAGTCTGTAGCAAATCCTGATAATAGTATTCTAGTTAAAATCACATCCGACATCAAAGACATCGAGAAGTTCAGTGTATCTGACATGTACAAAAATGCCTTAGAAAAAGTGGTGATAGACGGAATAAGAACAGGAGAAATTTCTGTTGGAAGCGATTCTCTCGCGCTATCACAAGATCAAATATCCGCCACATCGATGCCAGTTGTTGCCGGGTCACCTGTCTCAACTTCAATCCCTTCAAATCCATCTCCTGCTAATAAGCTGGATTCGGAACTCGTGCAAAATTCCGTAATTGACATTGATGCTGAGAAAAAAAGAACAGAAGAAATAGCGATGATAGTAGCGAACAATGAGTTGGCCAAAAATAACTTTATTGCCAATGTTGAATATACGATCATCCCCGCTCAAACTGATCAGCACGTTCAGATACCAACCGATCCTGCGCAAATTCAAAATCCTGCTCAGCTACAATATAGTGGCAAATCAATCAAGATTAGTCATTTGGAGTTTTCAAACCCACTTTACAAAATTATTGTGAGCGGAGATGTCGCAACCTCAGCTGATGATAGCAAGCCATCCGGGACTATAAATTTGAAAATAGAAAATATTGGAAATCTTATTAGTTACATGTCCGCGTCTCTGAGTCAGATTGCTGATCAAAAGGGTGCCGCAATTGCGGCCGGCATTCAAACTGCCGATATGGATATCTCAAGCAATGGTATGTCAATGACCAGTTCTTATCAAAAATTCTTGAAAAAAATCTCAACCAATCTTGACGCGACATGCAGAGAGTTAGCGGCTAAGAATTCTACCAGCACCGCTGAGATTTCTGAGTTTAATATCAAGAGAGAGAAGAATCTGGAGTTCTTGATCAACGATACTTCCGTGCGAGAAGTGATGGGAAAGTTTTAGTTATTGAAAATTCGTGAGTGACTTTGCGCAGCTAAAATTACGGGCAAAAATGCCGAGATATTTTCTCGAGTCCTTTTTTGTTCGTTTCGGATTATGGTTTTTTTATCTTTTTAATCCACAAACCTCTTCTGACGTTGCTTCATTAATCGCGAGACTGGTTGGTAAAATGATTCCGGTTAACAAGCTAGCTTACCAAAATCTGAGTAATGCAATGCCTGGTCTTGCAGAAAGTGAGAAGAAGAAAATTCTTCACGACATGTGGGGCAATCTCGGACGCATCGTTGGGGAATATATACACATTGCAAAATTTTCTACCAATCAGGTTGCCAATTTTGTTGAGATACCAGCAGCAACGTTAGGGAATATTGACCTGCTCAAACAAGGCAATGGTGGTGGTATTATTTTTTCAGGGCATCTTGGGAATTGGGAGGTTGGTCCAAAGATTTTACAATATTGTGGCCTAAATGTTAGTACAATATACCGCCCTCTCAACAACCCTTACGTAGAAAGAATGACCGCATCATTACGCGGTGTTAATTTAATAGAAAAAGGTTCTAAGGGAAGTCGTAAAATTATTGACATCATCAAAAGTGGTGGATTCGTTCTAGTATTGCTAGATCAGAAGATCAGCGAAGGTGAGCCGGTAAAGTTTTTTCATGACGATGCCATTACGGCAACTTCGATTGCGCGCATGGCTTTGAAATATAAAATTCCTCTAGTGCCGGCCCGCGTGATTAGAATTGGTAATAAATTTTCCTTTCGTACCGAAATGGAAAAGCCCCTTCTATTCCACGGAAGTGGTGACATGAACTCTGACTCCATTAGCCTTACTCGCATCATTAATCTCAAATTAGAAGAGTGGATAAGGGAATATCCGTCGCAATGGTTCTGGGTTCATAATCGCTGGAAAAAGTAATCCACGACCTGCGGAATCTTTGTACACGATACTTGCTTTGTGCAAGATCTTTAGACGCTCTAAGTCCTAATAATTTTAACTCAATTCGCTCCGTAATGAAAATTCGTCACCTCGCGCCTTACCTTTTGATTTTGTTTTTACCATCTTGCGCAATGATGTTTAATAAGAAGGATGTTGAGGTTAGTATCAATAGCACACCTCCCGGAGCTGATATTTTTATCGAAGGGAAGCATTACGGCAGAACCCCTGCAACCATGCGAATTATCCCAAAAAACTATAGTGTGGTTTTGAGTAAAAATGGTTACGGCACAGCGCAGCTTCAGATGGAAGCGTGGGCAACGGTTAGAAGACAAAGTGGAGATCGCGGAAGATGTATCGCTGATGCTCTTGGAACTATGTTGTTGATACCATTCTATTCTGTTCAATATTCAGGCTATTGCCATGACTTCAAAGAAAAATCTTATTCCGCAGTAATCCCCTATTTTGGCCAAAATGCTGGAATGATGGGCGGAAGCACGATGAGAGGTGTGGGACAGAGCCCATCCGACATGATAAATTATTATTATCATAAGTAGGTTGTGTTTTAACCTTCTACATCGCAGGAGAGGGGGTTTAATGGTGGGATGAGAGAGGGGTTTGTTTGGCTTTATTAGACTCTCCCCCCATATCGAAATTGCTCTGCCTAAACTTTACTCATTCATTGAATCAATCCTTCGTTGCAACTCTAAATCCTTTTCCCTCATCTTCTGTTTTTCTTCAGTAATTCTAGATTTTTCTAACCCCTCCAAAACTTCAAAAAATTTAGGTAGCCACGATTCGGGCTTAGGCTTTCGCGCGCCTATTTTATCGGAGGATAGAATTTCATTCATCGCTGCGAGGGTTACAGAATCTGCAGAAAGAATTTTTAAGAACGGTAAGCATCCGCTAAGGTCTAGGGATGAAGCGATTGATGCAGATGATTTTATAAGTAAAAAATGCTTAGTTCCGCTATTAACCGCGGTAATGATTTCAGTCTGTCCATCGCTGAGTCCAAAATTATTTTTATAGCAGGAGATGTCAGATTCAGAAGCGTTGTCATTACGCATAAAAATTTCTGTAGCAACATTCTTCCTGATATCGGCGGTAAAGGGACTGTTCTTGATCGAAGCAAGATTATCCGAAGTAAAAATCATGACGCAATTCTTGCTTCTCATTTTTATCATCATGTCGGATATTTGTGGTCCAAGAATTTTGCTATCCAAAAAATTCCAGGCATTTTTTAGAACCAGCAAAGTTGGCGATCCATCTAACTCATTTTCGATTTTATGTAGCAGATAATTTACTACCGGAACCAAGATTGGTTTTTGCGTGGCAATGTCTGTGAGATCGAAAGCGTTTGTGTGTGCAGACCAGTTAATCTCTGCGGCTAGGTTACTTTTTCCGGTGAAGATGTAGGATAATTTATCATTGTTCCAAACTTTTAATCTCCGGTAAACGATTTGAGTTTCTGGAACGTTAAACATCTCTACGGCGGTGGCAAAGCTATCAACGAAAGAAGAGGCGATGCGTTCGGAGATCTGTGATATTGCATCCAACTCATGTTCCGGCACGGGGTCTTTTGCGAATATTACCAGACTCTTAAAAAAACTTGTCAGAAAGTCTTTATTTCGAATTGAGGTTGGGGTTAGAGTTAGAAACTCTTCGCTGTCAATTTTATTGCGAGAAATTGTGTGGTATTCGCCTCCGATTGCGCTAATGAAGCATTTGGCGGAATTATCAAAATCTAAATAAAACAATTTGTGTTTTACTCTTCTTGCTTGGCAGAGTAAAAAATTCAACAATGTTGTCTTGCCAGAATTCTTGGGGCCAATGATCAGAGTGTGCCCCAAATCAAAATCGTGAAAGCTAAAAAAATACGGCGTATTTAATGCTGTTTTAAGCATTGTGATGGCTGGTCCCCAATGGTTTTGTAGCATTTTCCCCGTAGGAAAATTATGCAATGCGGCAAAGCCTCCGACTCGCTTGGTGTCGATGATTTTCTGGCGCTTCAAATAGTGAAAATTTCCCGGCAATTGCGCCCAAAAACAATGTTCAAGAAAGATATCTTCCCTAACCGTTACAAGTCCCAAAAATCCGAGTTGCTCAATGATCATTTTCACATCCTCTTCCAGATGTTTATGAGAGTTGTTAATCAACATCATGGTAGTTTGTAGTTGTCCATAATCAGTCTCTAAGCCGTCTTTGTCCTCAATAAAATCTTCGATTCCACTCAGGCTACGAAAGTCTTCATCACCGCTAACGCGCAATATGTAATCTGCATATTTATGCTGTGCCAAATCTTTTTTGTTAAAAGAGAAATCAAAAGATTGAGTGATGATGAATTCGAAAGGGAGTTGAAGAATTCGGTCTAGAGATGTTACAGAAATTTCGAGATATTCTTTAACGGATAAAATCGCGGCAAAGTTTTTGTGATCATGTCCCGATACTTCTAATTCGCGGTCTCCGAAGGCCATTCTATGATTGGCGAGTTCGTAAGAAATATCATTGGTGGTGAGGGGATAGCGATCCTCGTAAAGATTCAGAATTTTTCCAAAGAACCTCATCTGCTCAGAGTAAAGTACTCCCTCCCATTCTTTAATGCCCAATAGTTTTGCTCCATGATCCTCTAGGTCAGAAAGGATTAAATTAACAACTTCCGTCAATTTTTTATGTGATTTTGCGAGAAATTCTCCGTGAAGACTTTTTGTGTAGATGTAAGAAAATGAACGAAGAAACCCGTGTAAATTTGTGATGGAAGTGTCGAATCCTTCGATGATGATGGTTATGTAAAGTTCATTTACATATTGATCGTTCCAGCCGTTCTGCTGGATCCAAGACTTATTTACCTCTGCTGAAAAAAAATCGCTGAACTGACTTTTTCTCTCAATTTCTGAGATGATATTTTTTTTGCGTCTGATGGTGTTAAACCAAAAAGCGAATTTATTTTCTTTAATGTGATCAGTGATGCTTTCGCGTACCAACTCGCGCAATGCAATGAATTCCGAAGCGGTTGAACTATTTTCAAATCCGGTGATGCGAATGATTTTCATCAATTCGCCATTTTTAGTGAGGATGGTATTTTCGTCGTAATGACAGACGTAAGGGATGAAGCCCTGATCTGGCGTTTTCACAGCCAGCTTCTTCGGATTAGTTTTTCTTTTGCCAAATAGGAGATTTAGAGGAGATTCCATCTAGTTTTTGTGAGTATTTTTCTCTTTTTCTTCAACGAATCTATACCAAACACGATTGAAGATACCGAACTCTGTTTGGTATATGGGGACCCCACAAGCCAAGAATTCTTGGGGGGCGCGACTCGTGTCGCGTAAAAATAAAAAATATACCCAATCAACTTCTTGAAGTTGATTGGGTATAAGAGTCTGTTCCAGATCTTTTATTGCGACATAAACTTAACAACGACTAGCGGGATTTTATTTCAACATATTCTCGCTCTACATATCCAGTGTAAAGTTGCCTTGGTCTGCCAATTTTAAACAAAGGGTCTTCGATCATTTCTTTCCATTGCGCAACCCAGCCGGCGGAGCGTGCTACGGCGAAGATTACGGGGAATAGGGTGGATGGAATTCCAAGGGCCTTGTAGATGATTCCAGAATAGAAGTCGACATTCGGGAAGAGCTTGCGTGAGACGAAGTAATCATCGCTCAAAGCAATTTTTTCTAGCTCGATTGCAATTTCAAGAAGTGGGTCGTTTTTTATTCCGAGTTCAGCCAAAACTTCATCGCAAGCTTTTTTTAGTACTGCGGCACGGGGGTCATAATTCTTGTAAACACGGTGTCCGAAGCCCATCAAGCGGAATGAATCATTTTTGTCTTTGGCGCGTTTGATGAATTCTGGAATGCGATCTTTTGACCCAATTTCTTGTAACATTTCGATTACTTCTTCATTTGCCCCGCCATGTGCCGGACCCCAAAGTGAAGAAATTCCTGCGCCGATGCAGGCGAACGGATTGGCTCCAGATGAGCCTGCAAGGCGTACGGTTGAAGTTGAAGCATTTTGTTCGTGGTCAGCGTGAAGAATAAAAATCATCTCCATTGCGCGTGCAATTGTTGGGCTAATTTTGTATTCGTGAGTCGGATTGGCGAAAAGCATGTGCAGAAAGTTTTCTGCAAAACCAAGCTCGTGACGCGGGTAGATTATTGGCTCGCCGATTGAGTATTTATATGCCATTGCAGCCAATGTTGGCATCTTGGCAATGATTTTGTAAACGACATCCATGCGGCCATCTTTTGAACGAATGTCAGTTGTTTCGTGGTAAAATGCAGAAAGAGACGCTACCGATCCAACCATGATTGCCATGGGATGGGCGCGTCTTGGAAACCCTCGTAGCAAAATGTTAATTTGCTCGTGAATCAAAACTTCTTTTTTCACGCTGTCTTTGAAGACTTGATATTGCTCGCGTGAAGGCAATTCGTGATTTAGTAAAAGGTAAGCAACTTCCAGAAATTCACTTTTTTTAGCTAGCTCTTCGATCGAGTAACCACCGTGCCTCAAGAAGCCTTTGTCTCCATCGATGAAAGTGATTTTTGATTCACAGGCGGCTGTTGAAAGAAAGCCTGGATCGTAAGTGAACATGCCGCTTTCTTTGTAGAGCGATGAAATATCAATAACATCCTGACCAACGGTTGCTTGATGAATTGGTAAGTTAATTTCTTTTCCCCCGGGCAGAGTAAGTTTAGCAAAATTTGTCATGCGTAAGTCTATTTGGATTTATCGATTTTTTTTGTAATTACTGCCTGTTGTAGAATTGAAAGCACGTTGCTCCAGGTCCAGTAAATCACTAACCCCGCAGGAAATGCGGCTAACACGAAAGTCAAAACATAGGGCATGAATTTCATGATTTTTTCTTGAGTAGGATCAGAAGTTGCTGGGCTGAGCTTCTGTTGAATAACCATGGTAACGCCCATCAAGATTGGCCAAATCCCGATTGTAAAAGCGCTACTTACTCCAAAAGGTAAGAGTCCGAACAGGTTAAAAATTGAGGTCGGATCTGGAGCTGATAGATCGTGAATCCAGCCGTAGAATGGCGTGTGACGCATATCAAGCGTAACAAAAATTACTTTGTAGAGAGCGAAAAAAACAGGAATTTGGATCAAAATCGGTAAACATCCCGAGGCCGGATTGACCTTTTCTTTTTTGTAAAGCTCCATCATCTCACGATTAAAAGCTACTCTGTCGCCTTTCAGTTTTTCACGTAGCGCCTCAATTTTGGGTTGTAATTTTTTTACTTTAGCAATTGTGGCGTAAGACTTATTTGCCATTGGAAACAATGCCAGCTTGACCAGAACGGTCATTGCTAAAATTGCTAACCCAAAATTTCCAAGAAATTTATACAAAAATTCAATGATGAAAAAAAATGGTTTTGTTAAGAAATAAAACCAACCGAAGTCAATAGCGCGATCAAAAAATTTGATCCCATACTCTTTGGAATATTGTTCTAGAAGCTCTAATTTCTTAGCGCCGGCAAAGAAGTGATGATTAAATTCTAACTTTTCATTGCGCGAAATCTTAAATTCCTGAGCAACAAATTCTGAATTAAAAATTCTGTTTTGATTCGAATTCTCCATGCTGAAGCTAGATTTGTAACTCAGGTTTTTATCTGGTATGATTGAGCTGAGCCAGTATTTATCAGTGATTCCAAGCCACCCACCACCACTACTTTCAAAAGTTTCCTTCTTTTCTTCGCTTAGTTTTTTGTAACTTGTTTCATGCAAAACCTCAGAAAACACGCCGATTGCCCCTTCATGAAGAATGTAATTTGGCTGGTCTTTTATATTCAAAATACGATTCACCCTGCCATAGGCAGCAACAGATATTTCTTGGTCTGAGAAGTTTCTAATCGATTGCGTCACAGCAAACATGTAATTTTCATCAAGAGAGATTTTGATGGAGAATTCGACATTTTGTTTACTCTTCCACGACAAAATTATTGGACTTTGTGGAGTTAAATTTTTGTTGTTGCTTTTCCAGAGCGTATCTGGTTTTGGCAGTTCTAAACCAGAGCTGGAGCTGATCCACCCGAAATCGACAAAATATCTCTCCTTACTTTCTGCTGGTGAAAGCAAGATAACTTCGGATTTTTTTTCCGTCGTAACAAAATATTTGGCGAGGGTTAAGTCATCGAAACGTGCGCCTCGAAGAGAAATTGACCCGTGTAAATTATCGCTGGCAATGCCGACGCGCTCATTCCTATCTTGTATAATAATGCTGTCGCGATCTTTAACAGCAAGTATTGCGCCCATTTTTTGAGCTTTCGGAGCAATTTCATTTTTACTTTCGGATAAGACCGAATTGTCAGAATTTGTTTCGCCATTTTTACTGACCTCTTTCATCACAGAAGCTTTCTTTTCTTCCTCCTGTCTCTCCATTCTTGGTTTCTCGTAGAACCATGTCCAGACAAGCAAAACAAGGATCGAAAGCGTTGTGGCGAGTATGATGTTTTGATTATTTTGCATTGAAAAATTCTAATTTTTAGAGGTGCCCTAGAAAAGGCCGATCTATGACTTCCTCAGGTGGAATGGGCGTAGAGGGCAGTGATTTGATTTATGAGCGCTGCCAGATTCGCGTCTTTTTACAAATCAAATTCTGTTAAATCACAATGCAAACCGAGCCTGTCTAGCATCTTTTTAAGCCACAGATTTTGGTATGTTTTTAGCGCTTTTTTGACAAAATTACGACACGTATCTGGAAATACGTCAAGTAATTTTGTTAAAAAATAAGCAAACACAGGACGGAATCTGGGGCTTAAAAAGATGCTAGACAGGTTCTTAGACATCGCGTTCCGCAACACGCCCTAAGCCCTTTTCTCCTTTGTTGGATGCGCTACTGAAATAGTTTTTTTACCTTCTTTTTCTTCGATCTCCTTGTCGTTGAAATATGTGACTTCAGGTGGCTTTTTATGAGTGATAGAATCCTTCGTAACCCTCACCGATTTTACATTTTTCTTTGAAGGAATTTCAAACATTGTATCTAGCAAAATATTTTCTGCTATGGCGCGAAGCCCTCTGGCACCGGTTTTGCGCTCAAGTGCTTGTTTGGCAATTTCTCGCAAAGCATCCTTATCAAACTTCAACTCTACCTTATCGAGAGCGAATAATCTGCCATATTGTTTTGTTATGGAATTTTTTGGTTCTTCAAGAATCAAAACCATATCCTCTTCGTTTAAACCTTCAAGCGGAGCAAGAATGGGAAGCCTTCCGACGATTTCAGGAATTAGGCCGAATTTGATTAAATCTTCCGGACGAACATCGTTAAACACGTCTTTACGACTAGAGTCATCCTTCTCCCGAACATCGGCACCGAATCCAATTGTTGAATTGATCCCGCGCGAAATAATGATTTTCTCAAGACCGGAAAACGAACCAGCGCAGATGAACAGGATGTTTCGAGTATCAACTTGAACATATTCTTGCTGAGGTGTTCTTTTGCCCGGCTGAGTCGGAACTGATGCAACGGTGCCCTCAATGATCTTTAATAAGCCTTGCTGTACGCCTTCTCCTGAAATATCGCGTCTCGTATTATCTTCGGATTTGCGGGCAATTTTATCGATTTCGTCTATGTAAACTATGCCTCGTTGAGTCTTGTCGATGTCGTAATTTGCTGCCTGTAGAAGACGCGCAATGATATTTTCCACATCGTCCCCAACGTAACCAGCCTCAGTAAGAGAGGTTGCGTCTGCCAGGGTGAAGGGAACGTCAAGAATTTTTGCTAAAGTTTGTGCGAGCAGGGTTTTACCAACTCCCGTAGGTCCAACCATCAAAATATTCGACTTACTGATTTCAGCGTCAGAAGAAGAGGTGGATTCAATTGCGTCGATGCGTTTGTAGTGGTTGTAGACCGCAACCGATAAAACTTTTTTGGTATGATATTGTCCGACCACATACTCATCCAAGATTTTAACAATTTCTTTTGGAGTGGTTTTGATGCCATCTTTGCGTAGAGGCGACTTTTTGTTTTCCTCACGCAATATGTCCATGCTTATGCTGATGCACTCGTTGCAAATTAGAGCTGTTGGTCCCGCAATCAATTTTTTTACTTCATTCTGGGACTTGCCACAGAATGAACAGGAAATGTCTTTTTCGTTGTCGGATTTTTTGTTCATTTGCCTGCGTGATTTTAAATTTCTATACCAAACACGATTGAAGATACCGAACTCTGTTTGGCATATGGGGACCCCACAAGGTGGGGCGCGACTCGTGTCGCGTAAAAATAAAAAATATACCCAATCAACTTCTTGAAGTTGGTTAGATATGCCCTTTTATATCAGGTCTTTTTTCGATGACCTCATCGATAAGACCAAATTCTTTGGCCATTTCCGGAGACATGAAATTGTCACGCTCCATTGATTTTTCGATGAAAGCAAATTTCTGTTTAGTGTGTTTGGCGTAGATTTCGTTTAATCTCTTTTTAAGAGCCATCGTTTCTTGAGCGTGAATCTCGATGTCTGTTGCTTGTCCGCGGTAACCGCCGGAAGGCTGATGGATCATGATGCGTGAATTTGGCAGAGAAAATCTTTTGCCGTGAGCGCCGGCCATTAAAAGTAGCGAGCCTGCGGAAGCGGCCTGCCCAACACAAACGGTTGCAATATCAGGCTTAACATATTGCATAGTGTCATACATTGCGAGGCCAGATGTCACAATGCCTCCAGGTGAATTGATGTAGAGATAAATATCTTTTTTTGGATCTTCCGATTCAAGAAATAAAAGTTGTGCGATCACTAAAGAAGCGACTTGGTCATTCACTGGTCCGCACAAAAAAACTATTCTTTCCTTTAAGAGGCGTGAGTAAATGTCAAAAGATCTCTCACCTTTTGCAGTTTGCTCAACAACCATTGGAATCAAATAACTAGCCTGTTCAGGAATCATTTCTGACATGTGTGAAAATTTTAAGTTGGAAAATATTTTAAATCGCCTGCAACCTAAAATTTGAAAAAATTTAAAGCAACCTGGTTGCTTTGCTTCAAACTGTAAACTCAACCAAAAAGTGAAAATGCAAGAAAATCAAACTACGAAAACCGATCAAGAATCACAAATTGAGGCAGTAGAAAACAAGTCGGAAGACATTTCTTTTGCGGATGAGATGAAAAAAATGGAAGAGAAAATCATTGAGTTGGAACAAAAAAATTCTGAAGCGAATGATAAAATTTTGCGGGCCTTTGCCGAGTTAGACAACGTGCGCAGAAGGCATCGTGAGGAAATTGAAAAATCTGCAAAATTTGCGATTTCTGGTTTTGTTGGTGATTTGGTGGTTGCTGTCGAGCATTTCTTTTTGGCTTGCGAGAATCTTCCGGTTGAAGAAATTGAGCAAAGTCCGAAAGTAAAAAATTTCACCGATGCGATCGTGATGACCAAGAAGGAGATGATGAAAATATTGGAAAAGAATCAAGTAAAAAGGATTTGCCCACTTGACGAAAAATTCGATCATAACTTGCACGAGGCAGTGAGTCAGGTTGTAAGCGATGTTGAAGAGGGGACCATTTTGCATGTTATTCAAGCTGGATATTCCATAGCCGAACGTTTAATTAGGCCAGCTTTGGTAAGTGTTGCTAAGAAGTCTTCCGATTAATTCTTGCAAAAAACTAACCCCGATTCAGAACCTTACCTCATTGTGGGATTGTAGCTCAGCGGTTAGAGCAGGATGCTCATAACGTCTTGGTCGTAGGTTCGATTCCTACCAATCCCACCATCACTACCGCAAGCCTTACGTAGGACAAACTAATGGAACAAAGCTTTATTTGTTTTGTGTTGGTCCTACCAAAAGCTTTTTTATGGAACCATGGGTTAAAGGCTTTCTACCTGTGGATCTGCAAATTTTTAACTAACTAAATTTTCAAACGATATGCCAAAAATGAAGACGAATAGCAGTGCTAAGAAGCGATTCAAAGTGACTGGTACTGGTAAAGTTGTCCACAAACAGGCGGGCAAAAGACATAATCTGAATAAAAAAAGTCAGACGAGAATAAGAAATTTGCGTAAATCTGCAGTGCTTGCGGATGGAGAAACCGCAAGTGTTCTCAAGTATAAGATGCCATATAATCGCTAATAAAATTTTAAAAAAATAACATGAGTCGTGTAAAAAGAGGCGTTACAAAAAAAGCCAGACATAAGAAAATTTTAAAAATGGCAAAAGGCTATCGCGGCCGCGCCAAAAATTGTTTTCGTATTGCTATTGAGAAAGTTGAGAAGGCGTTGCGCTATGCCTACAGGGATCGTAGAACCAAAAAGCGTGATTTTCGCGCATTGTGGATTCAACGTATCAATGCCGCTGTAAGAGAGCATGGCCTGATCTATTCTAGATTCATCAATGGCCTAAAAATCGCGAATATTGACATCGATCGTAAGATTCTTGCAGACCTTGCAGTCAATGAACCCGAGGCTTTTGTAAAAATTATTGAGAAGGTAAAAATAGCTTCAACGAAAAATTAAAATGAAGCTCTACAGCGCGCTAATTAAAAAGAATGATGAAGAAAAAATCTCCGACATAGTTTTGTTGAGGGATGGTTTTTCTCTTTCGGCATTTTTATTTAGCGGGCTGTGGTTCCTTTATCACCGCATGTGGCGAGAGTTTTTAGTGGTATTGTTGGTGAATGTTGTCATAACGTATTGCGATAAATTTTCTACCTTTGATAAGGTCTTCCTACAACTCTCTCTAGCGTTGCTAATCGCAATTAACGCTAATCAATGGCTTGTAGATCATCTAAGAAAACATGATCATACAATCGCAGGCTTTGCGTTAGGAGGGGATAAAGACGAGGCGAAAATGCAGTTTATCACAAGTATGAAGCTAAAGATATCAGACCTGGCTCCTGTAGCATGAAGCTAGTAATAATCGATTACGGTAGCGGTAATGTTGAGTCCGTGGCCAATGCCATCTCAGTTGCAAAGGAAATGGCCAACCTTTCCGGAAATGTTATTATTTCCAGCAAAATCCTGGATATAAAATCAGCAACTCATCTGATCCTTCCCGGCGTTGGATCTTTTGGTGATTGCATGGATGGCCTCAAATTAGCCAATGGCCTGTTGCCAGAGCTTCACAAGCAAGTTGTAAAAGAAGGAAAACCGTTGCTCGGTATTTGTGTTGGTATGCAAGTTTTGGCGTCAATTGGTCATGAAAACGGCGGACATCAAGGTCTTGGATTTATCGATGGAAAAGTCGAAAAACTTGAGGTGATTGATGGTCTAAAAATTCCACACATGGGGTGGAACAACATTGCAATCAAGCCACCTAAACACAAGGTGCTGCAAGACATCGAGGAAGATGATCATTTCTATTTTGCGAATTCCTACCACTTCATTTGCCAAAACGAAAATAATGTATTGGCATCGGTTGAATATGGTCAGAAAATCAATGCAATCATCAGTAAGAAAAACATTCTTGGAATTCAATTTCATCCAGAAAAAAGTGGAGTAACGGGATTAAAATTATTAAGAAATTTTCTGACCTGGAGGCCCTGAATACAAGCCATAGGTTCTTTGCAAATTCAAAATTTACCATGTCTAAAAATCGTAAAATCACAGTAGAAAATATCCCGCACTCTCTCACTTTTGATGACGTTCTTCTTAAGCCAGCTTTCTCCTCAATCCTTCCTGCAGAGGCTAGCACAAAAACCAAAATCACAAAAAATATTTCTCTCGACATTCCGATAATTTCGGCAGCGATGGATACTGTTACAGAAAGTCGCCTCGCAATCGCAATGGCACAATGTGGAGGAATGGGCTGTATTCACAAAAATCTGACCGTCAAAGATCAGGCAGACGAAGTAAGAAAAGTAAAAAGATTTGAGTCCGGAGTAGTTTCTAATCCCGTTGTTATTACGCCTGATGAAAATTTGGGAGACGCACTTCTTTTGATGAACAAGTACGGAATTTCTGGAATCCCAGTTGTAAAGTCAGGTACAAAACAACTGGTTGGAATCCTTACCAATCGCGATGTGCGATTCGCTACTGATAAAAAACAACTAGTTTCTGAGTTGATGACAAAAGACCATCTTGTCGTTGCAAAGCAAGGCGTTAGCAAGTCTGAAGCAAAATCATTACTTCATAAAAATAAAATAGAGCGCATTATCTTAGTTGATTCGCAAGGCAATTGCATTGGTCTGATGACTGGTAAAGATCTAGAAAAAACCAAGCAATTTCCTCATGCTGCAAAAGACGAAGAAGGAAGATTGTTGGTTTCTGCCGCAACGGGAGTCGGTAAAGACGGCATAAAACGTGCTGAAAGTCTTATTGAGGCAGGAGTTGACATTCTTGTGATTGATACTGCGCACGGTCATTCTGCGGGTGTAATCGAGACTATTCGTGAGTTAAGAAGGCTTTATCCGAAACAAGATTTTATTGCTGGGAATATTGCAACTAGCGATGCCGCAAAAGCTCTGATCGACGTCGGATGTGATGCGGTCAAAGTTGGAATTGGCCCAGGCTCAATTTGTACAACACGCATAGTCGCTGGTGTCGGAGTGCCGCAATTATCCGCAATTTTTGATGTTGTAGAATTTTGCGATAAAGTAAAAATCCCCGTAATTTCTGACGGAGGAATTAGGTTCTCCGGAGATCTCGCCAAGGCAATTGCTGCCGGAGCGTCATGCGTAATGCTTGGCGGATTGCTTGCCGGCGCAGAAGAAACCCCCGGAGAAATTGTGCTCTTTAAAGGCCGTTCTTACAAAGTTTATCGAGGCATGGGATCGCTTGGCGCGATGGCTCGTGGCTCAGCAGATCGTTATTTTCAGCAAGATGTTTCTGACAAACTAAAATTAGTACCGGAAGGTGTTGAAGGCCGTGTGCCTTACAAAGGACTGGCTGCAGATGTTGTTCATCAACTTGTGGGTGGATTAAAATCTGCCATGGGCTACACCGGAAATGGTACGATTGATGAGATGAGAAAAAATTGCGACTTCATTCGCATCACTAATTCCGGACTTCGCGAAAGCCATCCGCATTCAATCACCATCACTTCAGAATCGCCGAATTACACAACTGAAAGCCTGTCATAATTTTTTTTTAACTTCCTAATTCCCTCTAATTTCCAATGAGCGACCTACAAGAAATCATCGAATTATCCGACTCAGTTACCAAGAATTCAAATTTATTGGTGACAAAAATCATTGAACTTACCTCAGCACATTCTGCTGCTAGTAGTGATCCAGTCATGATTGGATTGACCGTTTTTGTTCTCGCTTGTTTTGTTGGATATTTTGTGGTTTGGAAAGTAACGCCAGCCTTACATACTCCGCTAATGGCAGTAACTAATGCAATCTCTAGCGTGATCGTCGTTGGTGCAATAATCGCCCTTGGTTCGGCAGAAAATTTTTCTCTAATTTCTGTCTTTAGTTTTTTTGCAATCGTGATGGCCTCAGTAAATATTTTTGGAGGATTCCTAATCACTTGGCGTATGCTTGCGATGTTTAAGAAATAGGATTCAAAAAAACTGCCATATGACTAACAATAAAATCACAAAAAACCTCACCTTAGGCCCACTTCCCGCTTCTAGAAAAATTTACATCCAAAGTAAAAAATTTCCCGACGTAAAAGTCGCAATGCGCGAAATTACTCTTTCGCCAAAATCAGAACAAAAAACTTTTTCTGTTTACGATCCATCGGGTATTTACACCGATCAAAATTTTTTAAATAAAATCGATTTAAACAAAGGCCTCCCACAGCTCCGCCAATCATGGATTCTTGAGCGTGATGATGTTGAGAATTACGAAGGAAGAAAGGTAAAACCAGAAGACAATAATATCGCTGCCGGCACTAATCAGGCTCCCGAATTCGATCTAGTTAATTTCAAACCTCTTCGCGCCAAGTCAGGTAAAAAGCCAACGCAGCTTGCTTATGCTCGTGCTGGTCTTATTACCAAAGAAATGGAATACATTGCGATTCGTGAGAATATGAATCGTGAAGAACTCATCACAAAATCGAACTATTCCGGCGAAACTTTTGGTGCAAAAATTCCTAAATTTATTACTTCAGAATTTGTGCGAGAGGAAGTGGCTTGCGGTCGCGCCATTATTCCTGCCAACATCAATCATCCTGAGGCGGAGCCAATGATCATCGGGCGTAATTTTCTCGTAAAAATTAACGCTAACATTGGCAATTCAGCGATTTTTTCTGGTGTTGAGGATGAGGTAGAAAAGATGATTTGGGCCACGCGCTTTGGTGCAGACACCTTGATGGATCTTTCAACTGGACGCAACATCCACAATATTCGCGAATGGATTATTCGTAACTGTCCGGTGCCTGTTGGTACAGTTCCAATTTACCAAGCTCTTGAAAAAGTTGGCGGAGTTGCTGAAGAGCTAACCTGGGAAATTTTCCGTGACACATTGGTAGAGCAAGCTGAGCAGGGTGTCGATTATTTTACAATTCATGCGGGAGTGCGTTTACCTTACGTTCCAATGACCGCTAATCGCCTTACCGGAATTGTTTCACGTGGAGGAGCGATCATGGCAAAATGGTGCCTGTCGCATCACAAAGAAAGTTTTCTCTACACTAATTTTGAAGAAATTTGTGACATCATGAATCGCTACGATGTGAGCTTTTCACTAGGTGACGGGCTTCGTCCCGGATCAATTGCCGATGCAAATGATGAGGCACAATTTTCAGAATTAAAAACTTTGGGAGAGCTTACAAAAGTTGCCTGGAAGCATGATTGTCAGGTGATGATTGAGGGTCCTGGTCACGTGCCGATGCATCTGATTAAAGAAAATATGGAGAAGCAGTTAGATCTTTGTTACGAGGCTCCATTCTACACTCTCGGGCCATTAACCACAGACATTGCTCCCGGTTACGATCACATCACTTCTGCAATCGGTGCCGCAATGATTGGCTGGTTTGGAACCGCAATGCTTTGCTATGTAACGCCAAAAGAACATCTTGGTTTGCCGAATAAAGAGGATGTTCGTGAAGGTGTGATTACTTACAAAATCGCGGCTCATGCCGCAGATTTAGCAAAAGGAAATGCTGCGGCAAAAGCGCATGATGATGAGCTTTCCAAAGCACGTTTTGAGTTTAGATGGGAAGATCAATTTAACCTTTCTTTAGATCCAGAAAAAGCCAAATCATTCCATGATGAAACCTTGCCAGCAGAGGGTGCAAAGCTCGCACATTTCTGCTCGATGTGTGGTCCAAAATTCTGTTCGATGAAAATTACGCAAGATGTCCGCGACTACGCTAAAGCTGAAGAGGAGAAGAAAAAAGGAATGGAGGAAATGAGTGAGAAGTTTAAAGAATCCGGGTCAGAAATTTATCTAAAAAAAGACACTCTGAAAAACCCATCACCCCAATAAGCTTAACACATCCCGCGCGGGAATGGAGATATTCTCCCTTCCCATCATTCACTAAATTTTAAAATCATTTATTTGCATTTACTGCGAAACATGTGGAATGGGTAAATACCACTTCCAGCCCCGGGAGGTGGCGAAGGAGAAGAGATTCGAACCCCCCACTACACATCAGTAATGTTGACACTCAATCCCCAACCTTCCTCACAAACTCTGACTTCAATTTCATTTCCCCAATGCCAGGAATTTTGCAATCAATGTCATGATCTCCACCAACCAAGCGAATATTCTTAACCTTGGTTCCAACTTTTACGACCAAAGACGAGCCTTTTACTTTTAGGTCTTTGATCACAGTGACAGTGTCGCCATCTTTAAGTATTATGCCGCTAGCGTCCTTGATAACATCTTCTGCATTTTCCTCATCCATCACCTCAGCTGCGAATTTTGACCATTCGTAAGAACATTCCGGGCAGACATACAAATCTCTTACTTCGTAAGTGTATTCGCATGCGCATTTTGGACATTTCGGCAAGAGTAGATCGTCGTTCATGATTAATGTTTTTGAATTGGTAAAGTTGTCTTTGTTTTGGAAGTTAGGTAGGAAATTTGATCCTCATCGGTTCAATTGCCGATCTTCTTTTGAGCTGCTTCTTGATTGATTTTGTGATTCCTCTTCTTTGACCGGAGATGAAGACTTTGGTATGATTTCTGAGTGGATCATTTTCAACTCCGCGTCCTTTGTATTCACGATCCACGAAGGCTGATTCTATCTCTACTCCGGTAATTCTTTCTGATGATTCCAAAGCTGATTTTAGCATGTGTCAGTCGTAAGGATTTTCGGGAAGGGCTTCGCTTGCGTCATTTGTCGTGTTTAGGGTTGAGCTCGTTGCTCAATCCCGCGCGGGGAATGGATATTCTCCCTTCCCAACATTCACTAAATTTTAAAATCATTTATTTGCATTTCCTGCGAAACATGTGGAAGAGGTAAATACCTCTTCCAGCCTCGGAATTACCAATGGAACTCGTCTTAGATCCTTGGCGATTTCTTCGATGTCGGTAATTTTATCAAAGTGATTGATGTGAATCTGTTTTTAGATTTCTAATCATTCCGCTCTCCCTCTTGTAGACCAAAAACAGGAAAAATTAGATTTTCTGAATCGAAGAATTTTTAATCCAAAAATTCAAAATTAGAAAATCTCTGAAGGGGCCGTTGCAAATCCAACTTCCTAAAAAACCCAAGCTCAAAAATTTTTACAACCCAAAAAACTGAGAAATTTTGTTATTTTTTTGAGTCAAATTCGATTAATTTTTAGTAAATTTCAGGGTAAGTTTATAAATTTTGGTGATTTGGTGAACGATTGGCGCACCAATCCCTTGTTCATGTTATCAGAGGTGGTGGGTTAGTAATTTGCTCCAGAGAATCATTGGTTAACACCACTAATCTTTTGAGATTGAAAGCAATGGGTATTTTCTGGAATGATAAAAGACATTCTTGAAACAGCTTTAGGTGAGGAATTAAACCATCATTTGCAGCAAGAAAAAGAGCAGTTCACCGAGTCTGGGAATGATTTTAACAACCGCAAAAACGGTTACAATTCCAAGATCTTAAAAACTTCCGATTCAGCTTTTTCTCTTGATGTTGGTAGGGACAGAAATGGAAGTTTCGAACCTCAAATAATCAAAAGAAATCAAACGATCTTAACCGAAGAATTGGATGATAAAATCATCGCTCTTTATGGCCTTGGAATGAGCTATCGAGACATTGTAGCCCACATGGAAGAGATGTATGGAATTGAGATCTCAAAATCTCTCATCACCTCCATCACCGACAAGATCATTCCCAAGATCAAAGAGTGGCAGAACAGGCCGCTAGAGAGCGTTTATCCCATCATCTTCCTTGACGCCATTCACTTCAAATGTACGGAAGAGAGTAAGGTAATAGCCAAAGCCTTTTACACTGTTCTTGGCATAAATCAGGAAGGGAAAAAAGACATTCTTGGGCTCTACATTGCTGACTCGGAAGGGGCTAATTTCTGGCTAGGGGTTCTAACGGATTTGCACAACCGAGGAGTTCAAGATATTCTCATCTGTTGCGTTGATGGTTTGAAAGGCTTACCAGAAGCGATTGCGGCAATATTCCCCAAAACGGAAGTTCAACTCTGTGTGATCCATCAAATCAGGAATAGCCTCAAATATATTGCAAGTAAGGATCAGAAGGAATTTATGACCGACTTGAAGCTGGTCTACAAGGCTAATAGCAAGGATTTAGCCGAGTCAGAGTTAAAGAATCTGGAAGAAAAATGGGGTAAGAAATATCAGATTGTTCTGAGATCTTGGAACAATAATTGGCATAATCTCTCATCCTATTTCCGCTATTCCAACGAGATTAGGAAGATGATTTACACCACAAATATCGTTGAAGGATTCCACAGGCAAGTCAGAAAAGTTACTAAGACAAAGGGCTCTTTCACCAGTCAAACAGCGCTTGAGAAGTTGATTTACCTTACCATCAAAAACATCAGTAAAAAGTGGGTTAAGCCTATTGCAAACTGGAGCTTGATCGTTGGGCAGTTGGATGTATTTTTTGCAGGTAGGCTGAGGTTGGATTTAGCCTAAAGGGATTTGACACGGAATGGTGGACGTTCCCTTTTCCTTTTGTATTTTCTTCGATTTGTGGGTTGGGTTCACTTGACAGATTAGACAGCAGTCTCAAATTTCTACTAACCCACGCCAGACAAGGTTAGTTTTTTCCGCTTCCGATTCTCATGTATCACTGATACATTCCGCTTCGGGTTCCTAACCAACTACGCCTGACGCAATTAGTGGAATTCTGAATGATTCTAATGACGGATCTGGGTTAAAAGTCTTTCACCGAAATTTAGTTAACAAAAAATAAACTATTGAGCACGCTACTAAAGAAATTCACATCTCTGTTTCTATGCCTGATTTTCCTAACCGCTATTATTATACCTTCGGTTAGTTTTCTTGGTTTTGACACTACGCCTATCGAACAAAGCCTTCTAGAAATGACAGACGCAGAAGGAGAAGAGGCGGAAGATTCAGAAGAAGAAAAGTTTTCCAACTACGATTCCAGCGCAATCAGCCTTCTAAACATTGCAACAAACTTGACACAAAGAAGCCCCGATCATTTTGTTACGCAATTCTTCCCCTCCGTTCCAGTTTCTCCCCCCAATTCGTAAGTTCTGAAACCAACTCTCTAACTATACAAAGTGGCAACCCGCTTTCTTTGTATGGTTTAGATTCGTGCATTTTATGCATTTCATAACTTACGGATTTATCTCATGAAAATTTTCTCTCATATCAAGCACGACTTTCCCGCAAGTATCATCGTGTTCTTTGTTGCCTTACCTCTTTGTTTAGGAATCGCGCTTGCTTCTGGAGCTCCATTATTTTCTGGGATTATTGCTGGAATTGTCGGTGGAATAGTTGTTGGGGTTCTGAGTGGTTCTTCTCTTGGGGTTAGTGGACCAGCAGCTGGTCTCGCAACTATCGTCTTTGGTTATATTGCGAGTCTTGGTGGTTCGTGGGATACATTTCTTCTTGTGGTCGTGATCTCTGGAGTAATACAGCTTATCATGGGCTATATTGGTCTAGGAACAATTGCCTATTACTTCCCATCATCAGTCATCAAAGGGATGCTTACTGGCATAGGTTTGATCATAATCATCAAACAAATTCCACATGCTCTCGGTTATAACTCCCAATTCATTAAGGATTTTGGTCTAGAAAATCTGGACATAGAAACCTGTCTTTCAGAGCTTGGAACTGCTTGTAAATTCTTTACTAGTGGAGCGGTTTTAATTAGTGCCACCTCTCTCATTTTATTGATTCTATGGGAAATGATTTTGGCAAAAAGATATCAGCTCTTTAAGACTATCCCAGCTCCTTTGGGAATGGTGGTTTTGGGAATTATCTTCACCAATCTTTTTTCTCACGGATTATTACCATTCGAATTAAACGCAGATCATTTGGTAAAAATTCCTTCTTCTTCAAGTGTGTGGGAATTTCTTGGTCAATTTAGCAGTCCTGATTTTAGCCAAATAAGCAATTTGCAGATTTACCCAATGGCGTTGGTTGTGGCGGTAATTGCCAGCTTGGAAACTTTGCTTTGCACTGAAGCTTGCGATAAGATAGATCCACAAAAACGATTAACCCCAACCAATCGCGAGCTTAAAGCACAAGGGATTGGTAATATAGTTTCTGGATTAATCGGAGGCTTACCAATTACTCAGGTAATTGTGCGTAGTAGCGCCAATGTCACCTTTGGAGCCAAATCCAAACTTTCTACCATCCTTCACGGCGTTATCTTACTTGGTGCAGTAATTAGCATTCCAAACCTTCTTAACATGATTCCGTTAGCAAGTTTGGCCTGTGTTTTGCTTGCTGTTGGATATAAACTAGCAAAGCCAAGCCTCTTCAAACAGATGTATCGCTTAGGCTTCGAACAATTTGCCCCGTTCGTAGTTACAGTGATTGCTATGGTAGCAACAGATTTGCTTACAGGAGTTGGTCTTGGAATGGCTGCGGCTATTAGCTTCATCATCTATAACAACTTTCTTAACCCTTACAGCAAAGTTGAAGATGAGGAAGGAAAACATCACGAGCATGTTTTTAAACTAGCTGAGGAGGTGTCATTCCTTAACAAGGGTAGTATTCTTAAGATGCTTAGCGACATTCCATCTGGTGCTTCAGTGGTTATCGATGGTAGACATTCTAAGGTAATTCATCATGACGTGGTCGAGATTATCAGAGATTTTCAGATTAGCTCAAAATCAAAAAATATTTCACTTCAGCTCAAAGGAATCGATTTCCGAAAGTTTAAATAAGAGCGCACAACCCCTAATCTGACGCAATATAGAACTGTTCAAAATTCCAAATTAAACAAATTAATTCCTCAAAAATATGCTTACTTTAACAAAAGAAACCAGAGATCAAATGACGCCACAAATTGCCATCCACCTCTTGAAGGACGGTAACTTGCGATTTGTAAATAATCTGAAAGTTAATCGTAATTTGTTACAGCAGATGAACGATACCTCTGCAGAACAACATCCCTTCGCCATTATTCTTAGCTGCATAGATTCACGCACTTCTGCTGAGTTAATTTTTGATCAAGGATTGGGTGATATTTTTAGCTGTAGAATAGCTGGGAATATCCTGAATGACGACATTATCGGTAGCATGGAATTTGCCTGTAAGATTGCTGGGGCCAAACTCGTCATGGTTCTGGGTCATACTGAATGTGGTGCAATTAAAGGAGCCTGCGATCACGTGGAATTAGGAAAGTTGACAGGACTTCTAAAAAAAATATCTCCTGCAGTAAGACTAGAAAAAACAGTGAAGGAAAATCGCAACTCTACAAATACTGCCTTTGTAGATGAGGTTGCATCATTGAACGTAAAAGTGACAATGAATCAGATTGGCAAGAAGAGTAAAATTTTAACCGAGATGAAAACTAAGGAAGAGATTGCAGTTATTGGTGGGATGTATGATGTTGGAACTGGTGTGGTGACTTTTTTTGATTAGAGAAAGTTTATCCCAGATCCGTCATTATCCCAAAAATCCTAATGACGGATCTGGTATTAATCACTCAACCTTATTCTGAGACAGAAATTTTTACTCAAAAAGTTTCTGAGTTAAAAGTAAAATCTGGTATTTCTGATTTTGAAATTGGCATCGCAACGCGTTACGAAATAACACGCGAATTCGCACCCTACCTAGCTTTACGCTATCACACTAAAACTTTTGGCACGGCTGATCTAGCAAAAAAACTAGGCGAAAGAATTGATAATTTTATTGCTGCAGTAGGGATAATACCATTTCCCACTCCTAATGGGGCTGTTGCAAATCCCCAAACAATTTCTTCATAAATTTCTTTAGTTTTTTTGATTATTTTCCTTGTTATTAAAAGTAGCTAAAGCTACTGTTTACTAGCCCTAATGGCACTTCTGACTTTCATAAATCAGCAAGTTTTTAGC
>CAMDJN010000003.1 GCA_945900795.1 Rickettsia typhi
AGGTTGAGTTTGTAAATTATTTCTCGTTCACAAAGAGAAATCCGAGTGTAGTTTTTGGTCATGATTGCGCACTTTAATTGTTGTAAACCTTTTGAGGTTAACAACGATGTAAAGTTGCGCTAGGAGATTGAACTCACCATCTCTTCCAGAAAATGGCCGAATCCCCATTGCAACTGCCACAGAAAAGGAATCTGCGCTTAGAATTAAACCAACAATAATAACTTCAAAACCTGGAGGCATGTGGAATAGAGCTAGAGCCTTGATAGGATTGGTGGACTTGGGCGGATTCGAACCGCCGACCTACTGATTAAGAGAACGATTTTTGTAAAAAATCACAACAAGCTAAAAATCACGGCAACAATGAAATCAAGGCTTCACAGCCATTTTCTTGTTGTTGGTTATTTTGGTTTTTTGCCATTTTTTGTGGAAAAGTGCCCCAAGAGTGCCCCACAGAAATTAGAAAAACTTCTTCTAAAATCAGTTATTTTTCCAACAACTCCAAATACTCATCAAAGCGAAAAAGTTTATTTCTTTTCTGGTTGGTATCGAGTTTTAAAATTTCAATTTTTACCAATTTCTGAATTATCGCATTGGCAGTATTGTAACTAACTTCTAACCCTTTCTGAAGTTCAGTAATGCTGATGACTGGAAAGCGAAACAAGATTGATAAGGTCTCAACTACTTGCTCTTTCGGCAGGCTAAAACTTTTGGAAGTTGTGAGCTTGTCATGCAGCTGCTTTTCTAGCTTCTCAATCCCCTTCGATTTTTTGTAAGCCTCTGTAGCACTTTCTTTGATGGCCTTGAGATAGAAAGAAATCCATCCCTCGAAGTCCCCTTTGGTTCTCACCAAGTCCAACTTCTGGTAATATTCCGCGTGATGTTTTTTGAAGTAAGTTGATGGGTAAAGAATTGGTGCGGCAAGCACGCCGTCCTCAATCAACATCAACACAATCAGCAACCTACCGATTCGACCATTGCCATCAAGGAATGGATGAATGGTTTCAAACTGCACATGTGCCAAACCAGCCTTGATAAGGATTGGTAGAGACTTGTCATCATTGATAAATTTCTCTAAATCAGCAATCAGTTCGGCGATTTTATTTGCTGGAGGTGGAACTAATTTTCCAACCCTCACTTGCTGTTTGCGATATTGACCTGGACTAGCAGCGTCGCCATCTCCACCACTCATCAAAATTTTGTGAGCCTTTAAAATTACTCTCGAAACGATAGGAAAATTTTCCTTTTGTACCATCGCAAGAGCCGCATCTAGAGCCTTGCCATAATTCAAAACCAGCTGGGTTTGTTTACTGGTTTTAGATTGGTTTGAGGTGGTAGAAATTTCCTGCGTAAAAATATCAATCAGCGTAGTGTGAATTCCTTCTATTGCAGAGGATAGGAGAGCTTCTTTGAGGCAATAGGCCTTAACGAACCTTTCGATATTCGGCAATCGCTTTGCCATTTCGTTAAGCTGTCCTAACGCATGCATAGCCTTCCCATGCAGGTCAATCAGGTCAGAACTAAATTCAAAAGGAGGATTTTTCGGAGGAAGTGTGTTGGGAATAAAAAATTCCAACTCACCAAGTTTTTGGTAGGAGCCTGTTTGGCGTTGTGTTTGAGGGTTCTGAATCATTTCAATTTTTCCTTAATTGATGAAATAAAGACGGAGTTTGTCTCTAGTATTTCAATTAGAAAGTATTTATTGAAATAAGAGATGCTAGAAGTAGTCTTATTTCAGTTTTGGATAGCTTCCAAAAACCAATACAAATACCACAAAACATGACCAAAAATAAACAAAAATCCTCAAGAAAATCAGTCGGAAGACCGACAAAGATGACTCCGGAAATTATCAGTAAATTAGAGTATGCTTTTTTACTTGGTAAAAACGACCTCGAAGCCTGTGCTGAAGCCAAGATTGGCAAATCAACACTTTACGATTTCCAGAGAAAAAATCCTAGATTTATCGACCGAAAAGCATGGTTTCAGAACAACGTAAAATTGAGAGCAAAATTGTTAATTGTTAAAGCGATAGAAAATGGATGTGGTAAGGCGTCGAGATGGTGGCTAACAAGATATTGCAAAGAGGAATTTTCTCTGAGAGTTGCGAAGCCAAAAAACTTGGGAAAAATAACGTCATCAAGTGGTGCTCAACTTCCGATGCAGCAATCAATGCAAGAGGTAAGAAAGCTGCTCGAGGGGATTAATCTTTAGCTTTTAAGCCACTCTCTTCTTCATCTTTATTTCTGGCATCAGCTCAGATGGCTGAACCCTCAATTCCGCTGCAATTTTGCAGATAGCACGTAGCGATGGATTTCTTTTTCCTCTCTCCAAAAGACTGATGTAGGTGCGGTCAAAACCAACGGTTAAAGCCAAATCCTCTTGGCTCACGTCCCTAGAGACCCTGATGTCCCGTAGCTTTTCCCCGAATTGTGTTAGAAGTTTTTTATCAAGCATAGGGCTTGACTTCTTTCGGGAAAATAACTGATAGTCTACGGACTGACAGTCACATTTCTAACTCAAAACCCAATTTTATGTGGTGGAAACCCACTAAAATCAACGAAATCAGCAAAATGGATTTTAAAGACGAAATAAAGCAAATCGCAGAAAGAATAACAAATCTAAAGGATAAAATTCAGACAGAAGAGGCTACAAAAAATGCCTTCATCATGCCATTTCTGAAGGCTCTCGGTTACGATGTTTTTAATCCACTCGAAGTAGTTCCAGAATATGTCACCGACATTGGAACGAAGAAGGGAGAGAAAATAGATTACGCTATTTTTAAGGACGGAGAGCCTGCTATTTTGGTTGAATGCAAACATTGGGGACAAAACCTAAATCTACACGATGGACAATTGTTGCGATATTTCCACGTTTCAAAAGCTAAATTCGGCATCCTGACGAACGGCATAGAATACCGCTTCTATTCTGACTTAGAAGTGCCAAATAAAATGGATGAGAAGCCCTTCCTGTGCTTTAAAATAACGGAAATAAAGGATGAGCAGCTTGAAGAGTTAAAGAAGTTTCACAAATCCAATTTCGACATCAACAACATCATCGGAACAGCGAGTGAGCTGAAATACACCAACGAGCTCAGAGCCCTTATTCAAAATGAACTAAGCAACCCATCCCCAGAATTTGTCAAATACTTCGCGAAGCAGGTCCATTCTAGCTCGGTAACGACAAAAGTTATCGAACAATTTACTAATCTCATCAAAAAGTCTGCTCAGCAATATGTCAGTGATTTAATAACAGAGCGTCTTAACGCCGCTTTGGCCAAAGAGTCGAAAACAGAAAACGATCCATCAAAGCAAAGTAAGAAATTGTCAGAGGAAGAGAGGAAGGTGGTTACAACGGAAGAAGAACTAGAGGCTTTCATGATAGTAAAATCAATCCTTCGTCAAAAGATTGATTCCAAAAGAATTCATCACAGAGATTCGCAATCCTATTTTGTAATCATGCTGGATGACAACAATAGGAAGAGCATTTGTCGCCTTTATCTCAGCGGCAAAAAGAAATTCATGATAACTTTTGATGAGCAGAAAAAAGAGGTGAGAAATGACCTTGAAACTATTGATGATATTTTTGGCTTTGCGGAGGTTTTGATGAGGTCTGTGGATAGCTATGCCAACTAAACAACAGCAAAGATTCTGCCGAAGATGTAATGAGATAGTTCCTGCTGTAGCAAGAGTTCCTAATCACATTCTTCACTTTATTTTGTCGCTTTTCACATTCGGATTTTGGCTATTTGTGTGGTTTTTTATAGCATTGCTGAACCGCACCGAAAAATTTTACTGCACTAAATGCAACGGTAGAGCAAGCTGAAGTGTTTCACTGTTTCATTCTCTAGGGAGTGAAACAATGAAACACTAACAAAAACTACTTTAGTTTTTCCCCTCTTTCCACCTTTTCAAAATCCGATTCACCCTAGAAAGACTAAGTCCAGTTTCATTGGCGATATCTCTCTGGCTCAAACCGCCTTCACTCGCCAACTCCACCACCCTCTTTTCCTCCAAATCCTCAAGCTCAAAAACTTCCCAACTCGCTTGGTTGTTATTGAGATGAAGTTTGACCTCAAAAGGCTTGGCATCTTCCCCTGCAAAACCACGCGATTTTTCAAAATGAATTTCAAACCGCGCACCTTCTTCGCTGTTGTAGTTGGAGGGGTGTTTCAGATTTATCACCGTGTCCAAAATATCCTCTTTCTTGGAAGTGCCTCGTTGGTTGTTATCCTTGCCAGCGTGATGGATGAAGATGATTGATTTGCCGCAAGAGCGTTGGCGCAAAGCCCAATTTGCTACCGGATCCCAACTTGCCGCCTCGTTCTCTTTACCATAACTCACAAGGGTTGAGAGGTTATCGACAATCACAACATCAGCCTCTTTGACGTGAGGTTCGATTGCTTGCTGACCTTCTTCCGTTGCCAGATTTGGCATGATGCCGTCCTTTTGCTCATCGCGCGTGATGATTGACAAATTATCGTTGTCAGAAGGGTCGATGAGTAAAGTTTTGAATCTTTCCTGCATTGCATTTGCTGGCATCTCGCCATCAATGTAGAGAACTTTCCACTTCTTACCAATCTTCCACCTATCTGTAAAAAGACTGGCTCCACTAGCGATTTTGCAGGCAAGAAACAAAGCAAAGTAAGTTTTGCCAACTCCTCTTTTAGCGTAAATCATCACCAATCCTTGCCGTGGGAGGCAAGGTTGGATGATAAACTCTCTTTCAGAAAGTTTCTTTGACAGAAACTCACCAAGTTTGAGAGCGATTGCTTTTGGTTTGTAGAGCTCTTCGGTGCTGGTTAAACCAAGTCTTTCAACCTCTTCAACTTCGGAAATAATTCCATCAAATGTGGTTGGTTTTTTGCGAGTCATGCCACACACCCCACTTCTGAAATTGAGCTTTTCAACAATTCTACCCAATCCACCAAGACGTAGCGGGCAATTTTCCTTTCACCTTCGCGAATGGTTAAAATTTTAATATCGTGCACATGTCTTAAAATGTGGATATAGCTAGAAAGCCGCAGAAGTTTGAAATCATGGCTCTGAAGGGTGGTTATGCCCTCCTTGATTTCGATTAAAACAATCAAGGTTTCAGCATTTTTTCCTTCAAGATGAAGGATTTTTTGCTGGTCGTTTTGAATTGTAGAAAATTTGGCAAAGACTTTCTTGTTGCCCTTGGAGGGGTTGGATTTTAGATTCATTGTGACCTCATTAAATTGATGGTTAAACACAGGCTCGTGATTTCCCTCGTCTGCAAACTTGGAAACCACGAGCTTTTTTGTTGTCTTAGGCATGGGTTTCCTCGTTAAGTTTTTCGACCCATTGAAAGAATTTTTGCTCATCAATTAAGACTCTTTTTCCAACGCGACGCACTACGCTGGAAAAGCCGTTTGTTTTTTCGTTGAAGATTAGGAAGCGCAAAGACCCTTGGCTTGGCCAAGAATGTTCAGAGGCAAATTGTGCAATAGTTAAGAGGCGGGGGGATTTATTATTTTCTGACATAGTAAAAAGTTTTTGATTAAAGATTGATAAAAAATCAGCAGCACTGCCACTGATGGTTTAACAAGCTGTAACAAAACTTTTACTTATCTAAATAGGGTATGCGTATGACCTACGCCATGCGTTGCGCATGATGGGGGTGGGGATGTCGTTAGAGACCCTTATTTCTTGGTCTTGGATGAGTTGTAGTTTTTTATCAAATCTGTTCTTCCCAAGTCTTTCAGGGCGTTTTTTATTACTTCATAAAAGACGTTGTCAGAAAATGAGTCTAGGGATCCGTCCTTTTTCTTAAATGATCCGAAGTCATTTTTTCGGTCTTTCTCTAGCTTCTTTTTGATTTCAACATGGTTCTTACACTCAGCTAGAGACTTAGCTATCTCACTTTTGACATGATTTATAACTTTAGTTTTTGCATCGCTTAAACTTTTCCACCTTATCTCTTCTGGACGATTAGTTTTGCGTTGAGATGTCTTGCCAGATATGGAGGAAAGGTGCGTTGTCACACCTTTTTGAGATAACTCCTTCAGCTCCGATGGAATTTTTATTCTGTGACCACGCGCCCACTCAATAAAATCAACTACTCTACCAATATCCTCATCTCCATCGCTACTTAAGAAATTTATTTTGTTCAACTCGCGGTCTTTCTTAAATAAAAAATTGTATTCGCTTAAATCTGCAAATCGCGCTTTGATTATTTTGATATCTGATTGCCTTTGAGCATCCTCTTCTGAAAGCCCAATCCCACTAATCTCATCGAGAGCTATTTCCATCAAAACCCGCATGTTTCTATCTCCATCCTCGTTTGGCAATTTAGCGAGAGTCCCAAAGAATTGTTGCGGAGTGCAAATCTTACCTAGACATGGCTTAAGAGAATCATCCCTTATCATTTTCAGCAAAGACTTTACCGCAAATTCAGAATGAATTTTTTCTACATCTTGTTTATCGATGATTTTTAAAGCCTTATCCAGTAAGAGTTTCGGCACATATGAAAAAATCTTTTTATGCTTTTTTACGATCCTAAAAAGCACGTTTCGCAATAAAAAAATGCGTTCTTTGGAAAAATCTTCGCAATCAATTGGGCAGCAGTGCACAAGCTCTTCTGCGCCATTGCTTCTTTTTTCTACTTTCCAATAAAGCCACTCCCCATTTATTCCACGAGTGTTTGTGTCTAGCATCTCTTGCGCTAGTCTTTTTGCGGACTGATTGAATTCCTCGTTAATCTCAAAAACATTTCTTATTTCATGGGGGAAAGGAGGTTCTCCTGCTGACAAAAAAAGGAGAACCGCTTCATTGAATGACCAGCATTCTTTCTCTTCCGAAAGCCAATAATCGTAATTAAAGAATTTTAACAACTCTTTTGGTGCTGACTCGCCTTCGTTTTCAAGTCGCCATTTAATAAAATCCCTTGGCTCAACCCAGATACTAGAGGCTTGCTCAACATTATTTTCCTGAACGGCCTTTAAATATTCATCGCGCAAAAAATTTTTTGTCGCCTTATCCATTCCTCCATCAGGGAACTCAAAATCCGGCTCTTCGAATTCAAGCCTTGCTCTTAGCTTCTTTTTTTTGATGTCCTCTAGTGCTTTTTTGTAGGTTCTTGTGCCTTTTGTATTATCAAAAATTTCTGTAACCACTCCAACAGTTTCTTCTAAAGACCAAGATTTATCCCTAATCCAGTTGTCGTAATTAATTTTACTCATTCCCACCCCCAAAAATCTTATTATTCATCCTCGTAACTACACCAGCCGTGTGAGCATCCGAGATGTGAGAATAGCGTTTAACAATGCTTAGGGTTTTATGTCCCAACACCCCAGCAATTTCCGCTAAGGTTGCACCATTCATCGCAAGGTAAGAAGCGCAGGAATGTCGCAAGTCATGCCATCTAAAATCTTTAATCTCCGCTTTTTGCAGAGCAGTTTCAAAAGGCGTTCTGATGTCGATTGGGTCTTTGAGATTCTTCGCAGGAAAGACTAAACCCGTGTTTTCATTTCTGTTTTTGTGGTGGCTTTTCATCAAATCTTTGGCGATGCCAACTAGTGGGAGGGAGCGTCTTTCGCCGTTTTTGGTGTCGTGCAGAAATATCATGCCACGACTCAAATCAACATCATCCCACTTCAGGCTCATGATTTCCATCTTCCTCGCTCCGGTGCTGATTGCTAGCACGGTTAGGATGTAGAGGTATGGACTTGAGCTTTCTTTGCAGGCTGTCAGCAATCTTTCTCTTTCTTCGTCGCTTAAAAATCTGACTCTACCTCTCGGTTCTTTGAACTTTTTGATTTTGAGGATTGGGTTTTCTTGCATCCATCCCCACTCTTTGACGGCAATGGTGAAGCAGTGGCTAAGCGCAGCGCAATAGCGGTTGATGGTGGCATCGGTTCTTTTTCTGCCTTTGCGTTCGCTTTTTTCTTGGGAAAGTTTGCCGCGATGTTCGGTGATGAGTGCGGGGGTGATGTCGGAAAGAAGGAAGCTGCCGATGCTTTCTTTCCACCAGCCAAGCTGGGTTTTTAAGTCGTTTGCGCTTTTGGGTTTTCTCGGAACGATTTCTTCGATGTAGCGGTTGATGAGTTCCTTAGCTGTGTGTTTCTTTGCCTCAGAGGTTTTAAAGTGTCTTCCTTCTCGGATTGCTGACTCGGTGTCTTGAATCCATTTCTTTGCGTCTGTGATTCTTGTGAAGGTGGCTATTTGTTCGGGGTATCCTCTGAGCCTGATTTTTACCCTGTAGGAAATTGCTCCGCTTTTAGCCGTGCGTTTTTCGATGTTTGCCATTCGGTAGTTTGTCAAAAGTTTTTAACTGATGACAAAAACCTAAAAATGATGGCAAAAAATGGCAACTAATTTCAACAACAGATTCGTAATCAGAAGAGAAAAATGGCTTGAAACCTTTTAAACAGAGGATTCAAAGAATTTGATTTGCTTTTATGGGGCAATTGTGGGGCAGTTTTAGAAAAGTATTTTTCAAGAGTTGGAAAAAATGCTTTATTTGAGATGGTTTTGAGGTATCAGAAAAAATCGAAGAAAAGTCAGAAAGAAATTTTTCTGCGGTGATTTATTGCAGTTTTTGATATTTTAGTGCCCCAAGAGTGCCCCACAGAGGGGTTTTTTGAGGAGGATAATTTGTCTGAAGCCTTGCTAGGATTGGTGGACTTGGGCGGATTCGAACCGCCGACCTACTGATTAAGAGTCAGCTGCTCTACCAACTGAGCTACAAGTCCAATTTATTTCACGAAGAATAAATCTTCTCTGATTGTGATTAGTTTAGTTAGTTAAGTCTAGGAACATGACATAAGCATCGACATAACCTAAATCCTTGTGATCAAAGGCTTTCGGAATGGTACCAATGATTTTGAAACCTACTGATTGCCAAGATTTTACTGCCGCAACATTAGTTGAAACAACGAAATTAAACTGCATGGCTTTGTAACCAAGTTCTTTTGCTATTGCAATTGAATGGGTACCCAGAGCCTTGCCAATTCCGATTCCACGTAAATTCTCATCAACGATGTAGCTGGCATTTGCGATGTGAGATCCACGGTCGATTTGGTTTGGTTTTACAAGTGAAGCCCCGGCAATTTTTCCATTAATTTCAGCAACGAAAGTCTTTGCCTTTTTGTTCATCCATTTTGCGTAGGCCTCGTCTTTCGTAGTATCCGCGCGGTTTACATAAGTATCGCCTTTGGCAATAATCGTTTTAAAAATTCGCCAAATCTCGTCAAAATCTTTTTCTTCTGCTAATCTTATTTTTACTTCGGATTTATTCATTTTTGTGGCGCAGAACATTGTCTGTCAATCTGCGAGCCAATTTTAAAACTCTGCCCCGCCTTCAAATCATCAAGGATTTTTAAGAAATTTTCTGTGGTTAAATCTTCGACGAAATCATCATTAATCTGGACCACTGGGGCATTAACGCAAGCGCCCAAACACTCAACTGTTTTAAGTGTAAAAAGACCATCTGCTGTAGTCTCATCTATTTCGATTCCTAATTTTTCTTTACAAGATTTAATAATTGAATCGATGCCGCGAAGCATGCAAGGTGTAGTTTTGCAGAATTGTAACAAATATTTTCCAACTGGCTTTAAGTTATACATCGTGTAAAAACTTGCCACTTCGTAAACTTTAATTTCAGGCATTTTTAGAAGATCGGAAATGTGTTTTATAACATCTTTTGAGATCCAATTTTCATTTTGCCTTTGTGCCAGATCAAGTAGCGGCATTACTGCCGATTTCTTTCTCTCATGCGGATATTTCGCAATTATTTCTTCAACTTTTTTCTGATTTTCTGTAGTAAAAGCGAATGTCATTTTTGAAATTAATTATGCTTGAAGTTAGGATTACCAACGCTTTTCAAATTTTTTTCTGAGTATAATTGCAACAGAATTAAGCAAGATTAAGAAACCTAGCAAAACCAAAATTGCTGCTGCGGTTTTCTCAGCGAAACCGAATTCTGGACTGTCGGACCAGAGATAAATCTGCACGGGCAAAACGGTTGTTGGATCAAAAAAGTTTTGAGGGATATCCGCAATAAAAGCAACCATACCAATCATCAATAACGGAGCGGTTTCGCCAAGCGCTCTTGAAATTGCAAGGATTGTTCCGGTCATAATTCCTGGAACGGAAAGGGGTAGAAGATGATGCAAAGTAATCTGCAATTTAGATGCTCCAAGGGCGGATGCCGCTTCTCTAATCGAGTTCGGAATTGAGCGAATTGTATTGCGAGTTGCAATTATAACAACTGGCAGAACCAGCATGAAGAGCGTCATGCCACCAACCAGAGCAGAAGATCTGGGAAGATAAAAAAACTGCAAATATACAACCAAACCGAGTAATCCGTAGATAATTGATGGTATTGCTGCAAGGTTATTGATGCTGATTTCAACAATGTCGACCAAATGATTTTTTGGAGCAAATTCTTCCAGATAAAAAGCGCACATCACGCCTATTGGAAATGCAAAAAGTAGGAAGATTGTCATAACAAAAAATGAACCAACCAAACCAGCTGCTATTCCAGCTATTTCCGGCTCTCTAGAATCGGCAAAAGTAAAAAATTTCCAGTTAAAAATTTTCCTGATCATTCCTTTTGAATTCAAATCTTCGAACCAAAAAATTTGTTTTTCGCTAATCATGGTATCGGCCCCATGTTTGAAATAGGCGTCAACTTTTGCGGATGCGCTAAGCCAGACAATTCCTGATTTTCCAAGTAATTCTGGATTCTTTTTGATCTGATTTTTGAGTTCAAGATTACTCACCTTGCTCACCATCTGATAAAGAGAATTTATTTCGGGAAGTTCAGTTGTGTTAGGAAAATTCTGCCTCAGTGAAGATTTTATTATAGCGCGGTGATCTATCGTTTCTGGGTTAAGTTCTTGGCTCAAATCGATTGGCAAGGCAATCTCGGTTCTAAAAAAAGCACTAAAACTCGTGGTTAAAATCATCAAAAATAAGATGATTAGAAAACTGATGGCAAAGCTAACGGAGAGCAATCCATAGATTCTGAATCTATTTTCTTTCCGATGCCTTTTTTCCAAATTAGATATTTTATTACCCATATTTTTTCTTAAAATTTTTCATCACCACCAAGGCAATAATGTTAAAAATAAAGGTAAAAACAAACAAAGTAAAAGCTAAGGCAAAGGCGGCCAGGGTTTTTGGGGAGTCGAATTCTTGATCTCCAGTTAAGAGTGTTACGATTTGTACTGTCGCAGTTGTGACAGAGTCTAGTGGATTGATGGTAAGCTTTGCAACCAATCCTGCAGCCATTACAACGATCATCGTTTCACCAATCGCTCGGGATAATGCTAAAATTAAGGCACCGATAATACTTGGCATTGCAGAAGGTAGGACAACTTTTTTGATAGTTTCTGATTTAGTGCTGCCCATCGCTAAAGCGCCATCCTTTAATGCTTGAGGGACGGAATTTAGAGCGTCATCTGTGAGGGATAGTATGAAGGGAATAATCATTATTCCCATTACAAACCCAGCTGCTATTGCACTTTCGGAGGCAATTTCAAGACCAAAGAATGAGAAAAAATGTTTAAAGAATGGCGCGATGATAATTGCAGCAAAATATCCATAAACAACAGTCGGGATGCCGGCCAATATTTCTAAAGCCGGTTTGCTGTAGTTACGAAATTGCGGTTTAGCGTAGAAACAAAGGTAAATCGCGCCCATAATCCCGAGCGGGACAGCCACAAACATCGCAACCAAAGTAACCAGCAATGTTCCAAGAAAAACGGGAATAATACCGAAACTACCACTTCCGACAGACTGCTCTGCGTTAATTGCCATTTGTGGATTCCAGCTAGTTCCAAAGAAAAAATCTAACGGATTTACAAGTTCAAAAAAGCGTAAAGTTTCAACAAAAATGGAAAGCGCAATTGCTACAGTGATTAGAATTCCGATTCCGGCAGTAATAGCCAAAACAAACACACTCACTTTTTCTATCTGCTTCTTAGCATTAAAGTTTCTCCGATGGGAAAATTTTATTAGTAAAAAACTGGTTCCGATAAGTAAAAATAATAAAAAATCTTTTGTAAAATCGTTAAAGGAAGTCAGAAATATCGTAACAGAAAATATTGCAGACCAAAGGATAAAACAGTAAACATAGTGGGCTGGAAGGGAGGAAAAACGAATTACGCTACCAAACTCCTCTTGCACTTGTAGACGAAATTTTTTGATATGACCACTTAGTAAAAAACTAAATGCAAAAACTAAGGTGATTGAAATACCCAAAAATATCATGCTTGTTATCTTTTTGAAGTTGTCTTATGTCCATTCAGCCTAAAGAAGCTAAGGGTTTGTGGAAATCGCAGTACCAAACATAGTTCGGTATCTTCAATCATGCTCGGTATAACGTGGTACGACTTTTAAAGTTATGAATTTATGAAAAAAATCAGAATTTTTCTTGCGAATGAAGATTTGCAATTGGGCAGTGAAATAGAGGTTGAAGGCAATAATTTTGAATATCTAAGCCGAGTAATGCGCCAAAGAATTGGTGATAAAATTTTTGTCTTCAATGGTGTTGACGGAGAGTTTTTGGCTGAACTTAATTCGATTACCAAAAAATCACTCAACATCAGGATTATTCAAAAAATTTCTGATCTAAAAAAAGTTGCAAACATCACTTTAGCATTTGCTTTGATCAAGGGTGCGCGCATTGATTATATCGCGGAGAAAGCAACGGAGCTTGGAGTAGCAAGGTTTCAGCCCATTATTACGCAACACACAATTTCTGATAAAATCAACTATGAGCGTTTCCGGGCTAATGTGAAAGAGGCTTGCGAACAATGCGAGAGAAATGATTTTCCCGAAATTGTGGAGGTAAAAAAATTGGAAAAGTTTTTGCTTACGAGTGAGGCGATAATTTTGTTCTGTGACGAGTCTGGCAAGGGTGAGAAGGCAAGTAGCATTTTGGATAAAATTAAAAACCTAGAAGAATTTTTAAGGCAAGAAATTGTGATTTTGATTGGTCCGGAAGGGGGATTTTCTGAGGATGAGTTTTGTAAAATTAGAAAATTGAAGAATTGTTATTCACTGAGCTTGGGGCCCAGAATCTTGCGTGCCGATACCGCAGTTGTTGCGGCCCTTGCCTTAGTGCAAGAGTTTCTTGGTGATTTTAATTAAAAGTGGGAATGTTTGACTTAATAGGTTTTGTTGCAGCCTTTCTAACTACAGCCAGCTTTATTCCGCAGGTAATTCATACTTTAAAAACAAAAGACACGTCCGGGATCTCTTTGCTGATGTATTCGATGTTTGTTGCTGGAGTTTTTTTATGGTTAATTTATGGAATTTTAATCAAAAACAATGTGATTATCTCGGCCAATATTGTCACCCTGATATTATCTGGTACGGTGTTGGCGATGAAAATAAAAGCATCGTTTAGGCTATATCGCCATTAAAATCGCGTCGAAATCGTTCATCATAATTTCTTTTTTCTCCCCTGTTTTTCTGTCTTTTACTTCCATCTTTCCTTCCGCAACGCTTCTTGGGCCAATGACGATTTGAGTTGGGATTCCAACCAAGTCAGCGATTGAGAATTTTTGTCCAAGACTTGCCGTGGTGTCATCATACAAAACTTCGACATTCATGGATTGAAGCCTTTGATACAAGGCTTCGCAAGCATTATCACATGATTCATCCCCCCTTCTCGCATTAATTAAAATCACTTGGAAAGGAGAAATTTCTTTTGGCCAGACAATCCCCTTATCATCATGATTCGCTTCAATTGCCGCTGCTACAACCCGCGAAACGCCAATGCCATACGATCCCATATTCGGGTAAAGATTTTTACCGGAAATGTCCATCACGCTTGCTCCCATTACTTTAGAATATTTTTGGCCAAAGTTAAAAATATGGCCAACTTCAATACCGCGCCTTGATCTCAAGCGATCTTCTGGCACTTTGCATTTCGAAGGATCATGCAGTTCATCTGCCATGGCATAAAGTTTTTGCAATTCCGCGATCTCAAAACTGTTCGAATCAAGAAGTTCATCAAGTTTGGAATCGTAATAAATCGCACTCTCCCCCGTATCTGCCAAAATATGAAATTCATGCGATAAATCTCCGCCGATTGCTCCGGTGTCAGCACGTAGGGCTATCGGCTTTAAACCCAAAGCGCGAAAGATTTTGAAGTAAGTTTTGTACATCAAATCATAAGTTTTTCTTGCACTAACTTCATCCAGGTCAAATGAGTAGGAATCCTTCATCAAAAATTCGCGACCACGCATCAATCCAAAACGCGGACGAATCTCGTCACGAAATTTCCAATGAATTTGGTAAAAATTTTTCGGCAGATCTTTGTAGGAATTAATATTTTTACGAAAGATATCCGTTACAACTTCCTCATGTGTTGGCCCGTAAAGAATATCGCGGTCATGACGATCCTTGATGCGCAGCATTTCTTTTCCGTAAGCCTCGTAACGACCCGACTCAATCCACAGCTCTGCTGGCTGAATGGTTGGCATCAGAATTTCTAACGCTCCCGCCTCATCCATTTCGCGCTTAATAACCGTCTCAACTTTGCGTAAAACTTTTAGACCTAAAGGAAGCCAGGAGTATATCCCAGAGGCTGTTTGACGAATCATTCCAGCACGAACCATGAGTTGATGCGACGCTATAGTTGCATCAATCGGATTTTCTTTGAGTGTCGGAAGAAAGTAAGATGAGAGTTTCATTTGTTGATTTTTGTCGTAATTATTGATGTAGGACGTATTAACATTGTCCTGAGTAGGTATAAAATTATCAGAACAAAATAATAATCTGCAAAATCATGTTAGAAAAATTTTTATCCAATGTTCAAAAACTTAAACATGATTCACAATACCGAGTCGTTATCGAGTCTGATGCGGTTGACTCCATTACAATCAAACGCTTGGTTAATGGTACAGTTAAAAAATTCACCTCTTTTTGCTGCAATGATTATCTTGGGCTTTCTCACAATAAAATTGTAAAGAAAGCAGCAATTAAAGCCATTGAGCAATATGGAGTAGGAGCCCGCGCTTCGCGTTACGTTACGGGAAATAATTCACTTTATACCAAGCTAGAAAAGAAAATTGCTAAGTTAAAAAAAACTGATGATGCGATAGTTTTTTCCTCCGGGTATTTAACGGCGATCGGTGTGATTCCGGCATTAATTGGTAGCGATGATCTGATTGTTGCAGATCGCCTAATTCATTCTTGCCTGATTGATGGATCAAAATTATCTGGTGCACGATTACTACGTTTTCGACATAATGACATTGAACATTGTAATAAAATTCTGGAAGAAAATCGTAGTAAATTCAAAAGATGCCTACTCATCACCGAGTTAGTATTTTCAATGGATGGCGATGTTGGGAGAGTGCAAGAACTATTGAACTTAGCAAAAAAATTTAATGCGATTCTCTTGTCTGATGCCGCTCATGATATTGAGTTTAATGGCAACTTTTCTGTTAAAAATCATCTAAAAATTGGAACTCTATCAAAAGCTGCCGGCTCTCTTGGCGGATATGTTTCTGGCAATAAAACTATCGTCAGTTATTTACGAAATACTGCAAAATCTGTGATTTACTCAACAGCACTTCCCCCAGCTGTTTTAGCGGCCTCCCTAGCCTCTCTAAAAATTATTGAGCAAGGAAAGTTACAAAAAAAAGTTTTACAAAATGCAAAATATTTTTGTGATTTGATGAATTTGCCAAATCCAGAATCGGCAATTGTTGTGATAATTCTTGGTGACAATAAAAGAGTTTTAAAGATTGCGAGCAATGTGGCAAAAAAAGGATTTTTGATTTCTGCAATAAGACCACCGACGGTAGAGCTAGGAAAGGCAAGGCTTCGTATTACATTTTCGACAATGCATACCAAGCGACAAATTAAAGCATTGGTAGATATTTTGCGTTGCGAGTTATGAAAAAAAATTCTCAAACACACATTAGTGAAACCAAAGAGAAATTAGTTACAATACTACAAAATCTAGCTGGAGACGGTGCTTTGCAAATCGAATTTGAGGAAGAGGTGAAGAATAATTTCTTTGCCTGGAATCAAAATCTGGTGAGTGGCTCTGGCGATAAAAAGAAAGTTGTTTTGCCGGAAGTAAACCTTGCCGAGCCTGATAATCACGAATTAATAGAGCAATTCCGAGCAGTGTCAGATATGGCTTTGTGCTATATTTTATTTCACGATAAAAAACTTAATGACGACAAAAATTACACAGAAGAGGAATGGAAATTCTTTAACGAATTTGAAAAAATTCGCGTAATTTCCCTGGTAAAGAATTTGTTTCGTGGAGTAGTAAAAAATATTTTGGAGCGATTGAGGTCAGATTTTTCTGAGAGGTCGGAAGGTGATGACACGAATTTGAGTTTGATTTTTTTAAAAGAAATTTTTCCTGATACCAAAAATCTAACTGCTGATTATGATAAAAATTTGAGTAAAAATATTAAGAAAGAGGTTAAGAGTCTTAGGCAATCAATCTACAACCAGGCCTTATTTTTTCAACATGTAGAGAGAATTTTAGAACTGCTTAAAAAAGAAAAAGAAGATAATTGCCACGAAAAGAAAGAAAAAAAATCACGAAAGATAAAAGATAAAATTCCGCAAGATTTAACCTCATCAAACCAGGAAAATAGCGAGCAAAAAACCGATAGTGATTTTTTGAATGATGAGAAGAGAGATGTAGTAGGCAAAGATTCTAAGCAGCAAAATGAATCTAAGCTTAGTGAAATTGAGAATGATGAAAATGGTACCGATGTGCGCTTGGGAAGCGATAAGACTGCGCAAAGTGATGACACGATACAGTTCAAAAATCCCTACAAAGTTTTTACTAACAAATTCGATGAGATAGTTTTTCCGCAAAAATTAATTCCAAAAAATGAGTTGGAATTGCTCCGATTGCAGCTTGATTTGAAGTTCACAAAATTGCAGACAATTTCAAAAAAAATCAGCCTGAAGCTAAAAAAAAAGCTACTCTCGAAACGAAATTTTCTTACAGAATACGATTCCTCCCTTGGAATTCTTAATCGCAAAAAATTATCACGTTTGGTAATCGATCCTTTTTTGGAAGATATTTGGGTCAATGTCAGAGAGTACGAGTATCACGATACCGCAATCACAATTCTATTAGATAATTCAGGCTCAATGCGCGGTAATCCTATCGTTATGACAGCAATGGCTTGTGAAATTATTTCCGATATTTTGGAAAAATTTTCGATCAAAACGGAAATAATTGGCTTTACAACAGCTGACTGGAGAGGGGGGAGAGCTAAAAAGCTTTGGGAAAGCTTAGGAAAAGAAAAAAATCCAGGCAGGCTAAATGAGCTTAGGCATATCATTTACAAGCATTTCAAGCAGAGATTTAAGCGGTCGAGAGTAAATCTGGGATTAATGTTGAAGGAAGGAATTCTGAAGGAAAATATTGACGGAGAAGCCCTTTTATTCGCACGCTCAAGACTAATGCAACAAAGTGAAAAAAGGAAAATTTTGCTGGTAATTTCTGATGGGACACCTGTTGACGATTCAACGGCCCTTGCTAATGACTCAGATATTTTATCAGATCATCTTCGTCATGTGATCCATAAAATTGAGAGTTCTTCTACAAAATCATTAAGCAAACAATCGAGAATTGAGGTAGTTGGTATTGGTATTGGACATACAACCGACGAGTTCTATAAAAACTCAATTACGATTAAGAATTTGGATGAGCTCGGGAATGCGATGATAGAAAAAATTACTGACTTGTTGTAAAAATGAATGGCTTTACTTGGCCGTAGTAACACCCACCTTGCCTTCGAGATAATAAACCAAAAGATCTTGTTTGATTCGCTGTTCTTTTGTGCTGTCAAAATCCTTCACTAAAACCTCGCAATTTTTTGCCTCCTCCTCTCCGATGATTATAACAAAATGAGAATTATTTTGCGTGGCACGTTTCATTTGTTTTTTAAAATTTCCTTCAAACACAAAATCTGTTGCGATACCGTGGGCTCTAAGTTTTTGCGTGGTTTCTAAAGCAATTAATTTTTCATTGTCTGAAATGTATACTACAGTAATCGGACGTAATTTGGTTGAAACACAATCGCTAAGCATCATCAGGCGTTCAATGCCTGCAGCAAAGCCAATTGCCGGTATTTTTTTACCGCCCATTTTTTCAACCAAATTGTCATAGCGGCCACCAGCTAGAACTGTATTTTGAGCCCCCTCATGAGATGTAATAAATTCAAAAACTGTTGATGTGTAGTAATCAAGCCCCCGCACCAAGCGTTCATTGACCCGATGCTCTACACCTAATTTGGTTAAAAAATTTAGAATTAAATCGAATCTCGATCTGGCTTCATTGGAAAAGAAATCTCCAATTTTTGGTGCAGAAGAAATTATCTCGTGATCTTTAGAGTCCTTTGAATCAAGGATTCGTAGAGGATTTTTTTCCAATCTAATTTGCGAATCTTGCGATAAATCACTTTTAAATTTGGAAAAATATAATTTTAAAGATTCTTCGTAGCTTTCTTTTGTCTGTTTGCATCCGAGAGAATTAATTTCCAAAGTTGTTTTGTTTAAAATCTTTAAATCCTTTAGAATGGCGCTTGCAAGCGTTATCATCTCAACATCACTAAGTAGGTTTTCTTCTCCAAAAATTTCAAAATTTATTTGATGAAATTGTCTTTGACGTCCTTTTTGTGGGCGATCATAACGAAAAATTGGTCCGTAAGAAAAGAATTTGCGTGGTAAAATTTGCTGCAATTCTCCGTTAGAAATTAGCGCTCTGACTATTCCGGCAGTAAATTCTGGGCGAAGTGTAAGGAAATTTTCTGAACGATCTAGAAATTTATAAACTTCCTTGGAGACAATATCCGAATCTTCTCCCAGATTACGCTCAAAAATTTCACTGAACTCAAAAATAGGAGTTTGCAATTCCTCAAAACCAAAAATTTCACCACGCCTTTTTGCTGAATTAATTATGTGATTGAAGGTTGTAATTTCATCTCCGAAGAGATCTTTTGTGCCTCTGACAGGCTGTAGTTTGTGATTTGACATGTTTAGACAATGTTGAATTTATCCCCTAGTTACTTACGTTATTTCAAAATATGCAACTATCTTCCAATCAACAACAGCGCTATCTCAGAAATACTATTCTTCCAGAAATTGGTGAAGAAGGGCAAAAAAAATTGTTAGAAGCGAAGGTTCTTGTAATTGGCGCTGGTGGCCTTGGATCGCCAATTTTGCTTTATCTTGCAGCGGCAGGAGTCGGAAATATCGGCGTAATTGATGATGATTTGGTGGAGCTTTCGAACTTACAGCGTCAAGTGATTCACGATCAAGAGAATCTTGGAAAGAAAAAAGTTTTAAGTGCTAAAAAAAAGATTCTGGCGTTGAACGAAGATGTAAATGTAGAAATTTTTGATGAAAGGGCGAATCGTGAAAGTCTTGGAAAGATTCTGCCAAAATATGATTTTGTTCTTGACGCAACTGACAATTTTCCTACTCGTTTTATTATTAATGAACTTTGCCATAAACTTCAAAAACCTTTGATTTTTGCGGCTGTAAAGGGATTCTCGGGACAGGTTTCAATTTTTAAATCTTACGAAAAAAATCCATGTTACGCTTGTTTTAATCCTAACCTCGTTGATGAAAATTTTTCTTTACCCCTTTCAGAAAAGGGAATTCTTGGATCTGTTGCAGGCGCGATTGGCGCACTTCAGGCAACTACAGTAATTCGTGAAATTTTAAAAATCGGGGAAAGTTTAGTTGGAAAAATTCTGATTTTTGATTTCTTGAAAAACGAATTCCGCAAAGTCGCCCTGAAGAAAAATCCAAACTGTAAGATTTGTCGAAATGTCTGAGTCTAAGAAAATCCAAGTTGCAAATTTATTTTTGGAAAAAGATACCTCCACCACTGATTTTAAAATTTCATCACCAAAATCAAACCTTAATCACCAATGTTTGCGACCACTACCGATATCTCCTTCCGCCATTTTAACAAATATGATTTTGTTAAGGCTTTTTTAGCCGCCTCTTCAGATTCTGATCAAAAGTCTAAAGTAGAAAAAGAGCGCGAAGCGGTAGTAATTGCCGATGCGATTGAGGAAACGCAGGAGATTGTGGTGCAAAATCTTGCGACTAAGAGCGATCTTCTTATTACCAAGCAAGAATTAAAACAAGAAATTGTAGAAGTTAAAAAAGAGATTGTAACAGTAAGGGCGGAATTCAAAAAAGACCTTATTCTGCTCGAACATAAGTTGACCATCAAGCTTGCAATCATTATGGCTTCCTTACTAACGCTTTTACCCTTAGTTACGGAGTTTTTGAAGAGTTTTTTGATCTAGAAAAAATCGCAGTTAATGAGGGCGAAGCTACCTGAAGCCGGGTGATTTGTTTTAATATGCGGGTGTAGCTCAACGGTAGAGTTCCAGCCTTCCAAGCTGGCCGTGAGGGTTCGATTCCCTTCACCCGCTCCATGTTCCATGTTAAACCGAGATTTGTTTTTTTGAATTTTTTATCTTTAGAACCCGTCCTAAGTCTTTTTTAGTGCCGTGGTATAAAAATAAAAAATTCTCATCAAGTTCCCCCAAAATTCTGTAGGAAATTTTTAATTTGGAGGAGTGGCCGAGTGGTCAATGGCAACAGACTGTAAATCTGTCCGCGCAAGCGTTCGCAGGTTCAAATCCTGCCTCCTCCACCACATTTTCTTTTCAAATACACCTATTTTTATAGGACCAGTTCTTAGAAATTTTTGATTTGCGATAACGTTCTTATCTGCAAATGTCGCTTCCATTAAAATGTCATTATTCAAACTTCACTCGAAATTCTCTCCTGCCGGTGATCAGCCGCAAGCTATCTCAAAACTCATCCAAGGTCTAAGCGACAAGAGGCAAAGCCAAGTATTACTTGGCATCACCGGTTCCGGTAAAACTTTTACGATGGCAAACATCATCGAAAAGACCCAGCGCCCGGCCTTAATCATGGCTCACAATAAAACTCTCGCAGCGCAGCTTTACGGTGAAATGAAAGAATTTTTTCCAGAAAACGAAGTTGGTTATTTCGTTTCTTTTTACGATTACTACCAGCCCGAAGCCTACGTCCCTAAGACCGACACCTACATCGAAAAAGACAGTGCTATCAATGAGCAGATTGATCGTCTCCGTCATGCTGCTACTCGCGCACTTTTTGAGCGTCATGATACAATCGTAATCGCTTCCGTTTCTTGCATTTACGGTATCGGCTCCCCGGAGTTTTATTCAACGATGGTATTACGTTTAAAAGTTGGAGATGAAATGAATCGCCAAAAACTTTTATTACGTCTTGTTGATCTGCAGTATGAGCGCAACGATGTTACATTCGAACGTTGCGGTTTTCGCGTGCAGGGTGATGTCATTGATATTTTTCCATCTCACACTGACGAGATTGCTTGGCGTATTTCAATGTTTGGTGACGAGATCGAAGAGATCACAGAATTTGATCCCCTAACTGGTGAAAATTTTACCAAACTCACAGAAATCGCTCTTTATCCATCTTCTCATTACGTTACTCCGGCCAATACTTTACGTAACGCAATTTCACAGATTAAGCAAGATTTGGCAATTCGTGTTAAGTGGTTGGAAGAACAGGGGAAGGTTGTTGAAGCGCATCGCCTTAATCAGAAAACTACCTACGACATGGAGATGATGGTTTCCGTTGGGTCATGTAAGGGAATTGAAAATTACTCACGTTATCTTACGGGAAGGCCTGCCGGAGCTGCTCCACCAACACTTTTTGAATATCTTCCAAAAGATGCACTTCTTTTTGTTGACGAAAGCCATGTTTCCGTTCCACAAATTGATGGTATGTACAAGGGTGATTTTGTACGTAAATCAACCCTGTCAGAACACGGATTTAGACTCCCAAGCGCACTCGATAATCGTCCATTAAAATTTGCAGAATGGGAAAGTTTTAAGCCACAAACGATTTACGTTTCTGCAACTCCTAGGCAATATGAAATTGAAAAAGCCTTAGGGGAAGATGGCGGAGAGATAGTCGAGCAAGTAATTAGACCAACAGGATTACTCGATCCAGTTTGCGAAATCAGACCAGCTAAATCGCAAGTCATCGATTTGTTGAAAGAAGTACGAGGCATCACCGCTAGGGGCTTTCGTACTTTAGTTACAACCATTACTAAAAAAATGGCGGAGGATTTAGCGGATTATTTCAACGATAATGGAATCAAAGTTGTCTTCATGCATTCTGACGTTGATACGCTTGATCGCATCGAGATTATTCAAAATTTACGTTTGGGAAAATATGATTGTCTGATTGGTGTAAATCTACTTCGTGAAGGGCTTGATATTCCGGAATGTGCATTGATGGCAATTCTGGACGCAGACAAGGAAGGGTTTCTGCGTAACGAAACTTCTTTGATTCAGACCATTGGTAGAGCAGCTCGTAACTCGGAAAGCAAAGTAATTCTTTACGCTGACAAAGAAACGAAATCAATTATTGCGGCTTTGCGCGAGACAAATCGTCGTCGAGAAATTCAAATTTCTTACAACAAAAAACATGGCATCACCCCTACAACCACCTACAAAAAAATTGGTTCAGCCTTGGCCAATCTTTACAATAAAAAATCGGAAGAAAAATCTGAAGATGATGCTTATTCAAAGAGGATCTTGAGTGATCGTGAGATTGAGAATTTGAAAAAAGAAATGCTTATGTCTGCTACGGAATTTAACTTTGAGAAGGCCGCCAGAATCAGAGATGAAATAAAGAAAGCGGAGAGCTTAAGACTGATGTCTTGAGATGGTGTTGGTAAACTTTTGATTAAAAAAACCAGTGATATCTTTACTACCCCTGTTTTGAATACGGGCTCTATACCCAACCAACTTCAAGAAGTTGATCAGGTATATTTTTTATTTTTACGCGACACGAGTCGCGCGCCCCCAAAAATTCTTGGCAAGAATTCTTGTCTTACGGGGTCCCCATATACCAAACAGAGCTCGGTATCTTCAATCGTGTTTGGTATAAACTCAATTCCTGCAAATTACTCGCCTTTTACCACTGTACAACCTTTCTGAAAGAATGGTAAACAGACAAAGGATGAATCCCTCATCGCAACGATTCTTAAAACATTCACTAAACAGCCTTACCTTTTTTATCAAGCTCGATGGAATTACTAACTGAGCCAGATGAATCACTTCATGACGTAAATAACAGCGCAGAGGAAACGCCACTTCTGGTTTACGCGCAAAAGACCTATTCAGCCACTATATATTTCGAGCGATATTTTCCACCGCTTCGCTCTTCATAAGCTTCGAAAAAATTTTTATACCTGTCTTCAACTTTGAAAATGATTTTTGGGTTTTTGTTTTTTTTATCTATGTAGAGATCCCAGATAATATATCTTTTATGCCCACCAGAGTAAGACATATCCACCCTTATCTCATTGTCTAATATCGTTTCAATCACACTCAAATGCCACTCACTTTTACCCTTTGCGCCTCTGATCTTTTGGGCAATGGCGGTTAGCGAAGTTATGTCGCAAAATTCTGGACCTAGTTCGGAATTAATGCTGTCACGGATTAAATACAGATTGAATGCGAGCGTAAGAGGCTTATTTTTTACAGACCACAATTCAGTGGTTGCAAGACTGTCAATCGTGGCTTGATCAACATTATGTCTGGTAAAAAAGCCTTCAATTTTTTTTATCAGATCAGGATATTTTTTAAAATCCTTCTTCCACTGCACATGAAAATTGCGACTATCCGCAGCAATTAAACGCAATTCTTCCCTAACATCCGCCCCATCATAATTCAAACTACCGCGCCATTTGGTGATATATTGACGACTGACCAATTGGTTTTCCTTGAAAAACTTTCCTTTGTTTGAAATGACTGGATCGAGGTTTTTATTTTTTGGCGGAGATAGATAATTTGTGCGCAAAAATTTTGTAAGTTTTTCTCGTGAAATTTCGAATGGTTCCTTCTTTTCTTTTTTGTCCAGCAATTTCCAAATTGTTGGACTCCTTCTCGCCTCATTCATTGCAAATTCATAGGCAGAAATATCAGAAATCATCGCTGCCTTTACCGCCATAATACTTGACCTTGCAGCTTCAGGAGCCTCAGCAATAAGCATGCCATTATCGCTAAAAGCGAGTGCGGCAATATCTGGCATTTCTCGCACTCGGGTTGAAGCGAATAGATAATTTTTTGAATCAAGATCAACCATTCTCTTCATGAACGGTTTGTTGTTGGTCAATCTTGTGGTGGCATATTTCATGGCATCACGATTTAAATACATTGCTCGCTCCATAAACATCTCATCTGAACGTAATTCGGGATCGATAAATTTTAGAATCAAGGCATCTGCCTTAACCAAACGATGAATGAAATTTGCATCGCTTTTGAGAGTGTCGGTGGCGTACTCAAACTGATTTGGATCAGTCATCGCGACTCTAAACATCAGTTTACGATTACCCCTTAAACACTCCGGAAGTTTTTTAACGATGTCAGGATTGTCCAAAAGAATTTCTGCGATGATTTGATCAGCGTCAGTTGCGGTTATGTCGCAGGTGCCGTTAAACTGATGCCATGCGATGTCAGGAGTGCTTTGTACTTGTTGAGGATCACTGATTTCTATTTGATCTGGCTGCTGTGTTTGTAATGCATACTGAGGATCTCCAACATATTGATCTGCTGATGGCAGCTGTCCCTCGAGATATGAATTTTGATAGAGTTGGTTATCCGTAGAGGCACAGGATGATATAAGAAAACATAACAGGAAAAGCTGGATTCTGCTAAAACTTTTTCTCATCCCTTCATAGATGAGATATTCTCGATTGAGATATTTCTACGATTGGAAAAATAAACTACGACTATGGCCAGTCCGATTGCAGCTTCAGCACCAGCAACGGTTAAAACAAAAATTGCAAAAACCTGTCCGGCTAAATCATGCAAAAAAGAGGAGAAGGCTACGAAATTTATGTTGATCGCAAGCAGCATTAGCTCAATTGACATCAGCAATGAAATGGCATTTCGACGATTGATGAAGATTCCACTTACTCCAATACAAAAGAGGATTGAGGACAGAATTATGAAGTGATGATTTTCGATAGTATCCATGGTTAAATATTTTTAATTCCTTTGCCTGTTGCAACCTTCACAATACTAAGTGAATTGGCCCTGTTTCGCGCATTTTGATCTGAAATATTTTGCTTGCGAGTTGTATAATTTTCGTTTCGCAGAGTTAAAATAATTGCTCCAATCATTGCTACCAAAAGTATCATGGCAGAGATTTGGAAGGGTAGTATGAAATCAGTATAGAGGATGTTTCCGAGCGCTTCTGTGTTTGTAATATTGAGCGGCGTTGGGATGACGGGCTCTATAGATTGATAGTATCTGGTGAGAGAAAATTTTATAATTGCCAGAATTTCAAAAAATAATAATGCTCCGACTAGTATTAGGATTGGTATGTGTCGGTTGATACTTTTCTCGATCTCTTTGAGATCAACATCAAGCATCATCACGACAAACAAAAATAACACCGCGATTGCACCTACATAGACAACGATCAAGAGCATTGCCAGGAATTCTGCTCCAAGTAAAATAAAAAGTGCCGCTGCATTTAAAAATGCCAAAACCAAAAACATCACCGAATGTACCATGTTTCTTGCACTTACAACTACAAGAGCTGACGAGATAAGTACGAAAGAGAAAAAATAAAAAAGAAAAAGGCTTAATGTCATGTTGTTGTTAAGTAATTTATCATTTCTCCAGCGATGTCGATGCCAGTAACATTTTCAATTCCTTCAAGACCTGGCGAGGAATTTACTTCAAGAATTTTGGTACCGGAATTTGAACGTACCATGTCAACTCCAGCAACTTCTAATCCAACAATTTTTGTAACCATGATGGCCAATTTTCTTTCTTCTTCAGTAATGTCAATTGCATGAGCTGTAGCACCGAGATGAATATTGGCGCGGAATTCTCCCTCCTGCGCTATTCTTTCCATTGAGGCTACTACGCGGTTTCCGATTACGAAACATCTGATGTCTTGTCCACGGGATTCTTTGATATATTGCTGCGCCAGAATGTTGGCTTTCAGGCTGTGAAAGGCGTTAATTACGCTTTCTGCAGCCTTATTAGTTTCAGCCAAAACTACTCCAACCCCTTTTGTTCCTTCAAGTAATTTTACCACTAAAGGAATTCCTCCAACAAGTCTGATTAGGTCTTTAGTTTTATAGGAAGAATTCGCAAATCCGGTGGTAGGAATGTTAATTTTATGCTGTGCAAGAATTTGTAAAGTATGAAGTTTGTCACGTGAGGTAACGATTGCTTCTGCGCTGTTTAGGCATTGGATGCCAGCTATTTCAAACTGCCGGATAATTGTTGAGGCATAAAATGTCATTGCGGGCTTTATGCGAGGAATGATGTAATCAACTTTTTCGATTTTCTTTCCTTCATCGTAAAAAATTTCACACAAATCTGTATCTACTTTGATGTAGCAATTGCCAACATTGACAAACTCAATTTGATGGTCACGGCTTTCTGCCGCTTCAATCAGCCTCTTGTTAGAATAAAGATTTGGGTTTGAAGCGAGTAGGATGATTTTCATAAAACTTTTGGGTTTAAGTTTTGGTGTATTTTTTGGTAAAGCTCGTTTACTACACTGTTTTCAAGGTCACCCTGAAGAAAGGCTTTTGAAGGATCAACCAGCATTTTTACCTGCTTAATTGCTTTTCTTCCGAGTAGCATTCGGAATGTCATAGAATCACGATTGGCAAGGGTTAGTTCGGTTATGATTTTTTTATTTCCGATACATAGCATCGATTTGATGACGAATCTTTTCTCTCTTTTTCCTCCAGAATCACAAACCATGCGATGGTCAACAACGCTTGCTACACAAGAGCGGATAAGCTTTTTATTTTTTTGTAACGGATGGATGTCAAATTTTACATATTCAACATTTTCAACATAAAAACTCTTAATATTAAAAGCGTGTAAAGATGAGGTTTTGGCACCCGTGTCTATCTTGCCTCTGATTGCCGGGATACCAAGAGAATCAAGACTAAACCATTCTTTCCACCCAATTATTTGCTTAGGCAACCCCTGAAAAACCATCTTTTTCGGTAGAAGTTCCTTAGATTTTTTCGTAGAATTATCGTTCATTTTTTTTAGAAATCATTCTCGTAACTATTTCCAAATCTTCTTTCGTATCAACGGAAAGAGGATGGGTTTCGACAATCTTTACAAAAATTTTCATATCATTTTCTAGAGCGCGAAGTTGTTCCAGACTCTCTCTCTTCTCAAGTTGCGACGGAGGAATTTTTACAAATTTTTCCAGAGCATATTTTTTGTAGGCGTAAATTCCAATATGGTGGAAATAATCAGGCGAGTTTTCTTTTGACGGATCCGGGTTGGCATGGGGAATGGGACAGCGTGAGAAATAGAGGGCTTTTCCCAGATTCTTTTCTTTGAAAGCGATGGCAATTTTTACCACATTCGGGTTGGTAATTTCTGAGATATTGGTAATTCTTGATGCGACCGTTGCGATGTCGCAATCATTTTGTAGCGCCGCTTCTGAGGCTGCCTCGATTACATTCGGATCGATATTTGGCAAGTCTCCCTGAAGATTAATAATTATTTCAGGATCAATTCTGGAGTTTTTTTGGATATGCTGTAAAGCAGCGTAAATCCTGTCGGTCCCAGAAGGAAGGTTTGGATCAGTAATCACAAATTCCCCACCAAATTTTTTTACTTCATCTGCAATTTCTTCTCCATCACAAGCAATAAAAACCCTTCCTAAATCTGTCTTTATAGCTTGTTCATACACACGTTGAATCATGCTTTTTCCCAGAATATCAGCAAGCGGTTTTCGCGGTAATCTAGTTGAGGCTAGTCGGGCTGGGATTATCGTAAGGATTGTGGAAGTCATATAAATCTGATAATTGGGACTAGTTCCTACCTAAGCGCTTCATCAATCGCGCTTTCAACAAGCGGATTTGGCAATATTACCGCACACCGATCAATAACCACATAGTCACTACAATTCTCATATTTTTGGCACCATTTTTCCAAGTCGTAATCATAATTATCATTGGTTTGTTCAATAGGCATATTGTCTAGCGGGAAGGCTGAGTCTTGTGGATTAGGAATAGGATTATTTGGTGAAGAAGCGTTTGTTGTTATGCTAGTTTGCTTAGCAAGGCATCTGTCATATGTAATCGGTTTTACGATGTAAGAATTATCGCCTGGAATGTTGCACAATTTGATGCGCTTGAGAGATCTTATTCTTTCGTTTTCTTTTTTCATGATGGCGTGAATTGAGGTCTGATCGGCCTTTTCAACGAATAGCGAAAATTCTGTTAATCCGTTAAAATTTTCTAAATCTTTGAACGTGCTGGCTATTTCAACGATTCCATCCTTGTCATAAAGCTGATAGAATTTATAAATTGCTTCAGATAGATCGCAGCCAGAGGCTTGCACAACCATCTCCACTATACTTCCAGACATTTTTAAATTACTGACAATCCCATTTTTAGCGGTGAATGAAATCGAAGAACCATTGTGATATTTGGTTAGAACATGATTTCCGTCTTTGATTGGAAGTAAGAGAACATCGACATTTCCACGTACATGTTTAGAAAATTGTTCAGCAATTATTTTTTGACGAAAAATTGTGATGATCGTTTTGTGGTAATATGGATTTTGATGGATTGAATCATAGCGGAAAGACTCTCCTCCCGTAAGTTTCTCACAATCTGACTGCGTTAATTCAATTTGTAGAAAGCGATTATCACCATTTTTTTTCGCTGCCAAACCATCTTCGTCATCATGTTTTGATCGAACGAAATCTAGTGGAAAATCCGTTTGTTTTACCTCCGTTGTTGTAACCTCTATTGCAGGGGACGGTTGTTTTATTTTTGATTCTTGAGCCGTTGAAAATCCTTCTAACACAGAATTTTCTAGGTTCCCACCATCTTCAATGGTCGTCCATTTCTTATTTTGATCTTCTGGTTTTACATTATCCGCAAATTGAATTTCTGTAAATTCATCATCTCTTGATTTCGTGATTGGTGAGTTTGATGCATCTGGCATTGCAACAAATTTGTAATTCTTTTTTTGTAATGCGGCACCGATTTGGAATCTGAGATTTTGTTTTTTCTTGGGATTGGAAGGTCCGGTGTTAGCATTTTTCGCCACGGCATTTCTTGTCCAGATGTTTTTTGCCACGGCGTTTTTTGCCAAGGCGTTTTTTGCCAAGGCGTTTTTTGTTTTTGATTTAGGCAAATGCTTGGTTTTGTTGGCTGATATTTTATAGGTTTTTTTTCGTATGTCTTGGTTTCTAGGATTACCATTGCCGCGATAAGTTACGGTTTCTGATGTGCTTTTTACTGTTTGCTTGGAATTGGACTCTGTTACAACCTCACTATTTGCGCTTACAATTTCTCTGAAGTCGTTAGAATTGTTGGCCGCATGCACATTTTGTGAAATCAGAATTAAGCTGATTAATGTGATGAATTTACGAGATTTAATCACGATCATTTTGCAATTGATAAAGCGGTGATGCCAGGTAACTCCTTTCCTTCGAGCCACTCCAAGAAGGCACCACCAGCGGTTGAAATGTAAGTAAATTCATCAATTAATCCTGACGAATTGAGTGCAGAAATAACATCTCCACCACCAGCAATTGATAAAAGCTTTTTCTCGTGACTGAGGGATGCAACCGCTCTGGCAAGGCTTTCAGTGCCGATATTAAATGGCTTGAATTCGAAAGCTCCAAGTGGTCCGTTCCAAACTAGAGTTTTGTAATTTTGTAATTCCAGAGTAAGGTTGGCAATAGTTGTTGGACCTAAATCAACAATGATGTCATCGCTTTCAACCGAATCTGTTGAAATGATTTTACAGGAAGAATTATGTTCGAGTTTTTTAGTCACCACAACATCGGAAGGTAGCATTATCCGGCATCCATGATTTTTAGCAGTTTCGATAATTTGCAGCGCTAAATCTTTTAGATCGTGTTCACACAATGATTTTCCGACATTTTTACCTAAAGCGAAAAGGAAGGTATTGGCCATCCCACCACCAACCACAATTGTCTGCGCTTTAGTTGTAAGAGAGTTTAAAAGGTCAATTTTTGTAGAAACTTTAGCGCCACCAACTACTGCAATCATCGGCTTTTTGGCATTTTCAAGCAAGCTTGTTAGGTTATCTAATTCCGCTTCCATTAAGAATCCTGCACAAGATTTTAAGATTGATGGAATGCCAGTAATTGAGGCGTGGGAGCGGTGCGAACAAGAGAAGGCGTCATTGACGTAAAGATTCGCAAGGCTTGCCAATTCACGCGAAAATTCATGATCATTTTCTGTTTCTTGTTTGTAAAAGCGGAGATTTTCTAAGATGATTACCTCTCCATAATTTGTTGCTTCGACCGCCTTTTTGACTGCGTCTCCGATGGAATCGTTAATGAAAGAAACTTTGATAGGTCCAAGTAATTCTTGAATTCGTGGTAATAATTGTTTCAAAGACATCGCTGGATTCGTCTTACCTTCCGGTCTTCCAAAATGCGAAATTACGATCACTTTTGCTTGCTGTTGCACGAGATATTCTATGGTTGGAATGACCGCTCTAAGCCTGGTATCATCAGCAATTTTTCCATCAACGATTGGTACATTTATGTCAACTCGCAAGATGACATTTTTATTTGTGACAACACAATCCTTTAGTCTATTAAATTTCGACATTTTGATTTTTTTAAAATTATTTTTTACGTCGTATTAACGACTTAGCGACGCTATACTCATTCCAACTCCTTAATTCCAACAACAAGATCTAAGTGGTCAATTCTAACTTAAAAGAGACTATCAGGCTACAGCAGCAGGCTTCTAATCCAGAAAATTCGGTTTGGGTTTTTGCCTCCGCGGGCTCAGGGAAGACTAAGATTCTTACGGACAGAGTCCTGAGATTGCTACTTGCGGATGTCGCTCCTAGCAAAATTCTTTGCCTGACCTTTACCAGAGTTGCTGCATCAGAAATGCAAAATCGTATTAACTCTGAATTGGTAGAATGGATTTTGCATGATGAGGAAAAGCTGCAACAAAAACTACATGATTTAAGCGGAAATTTTCCGAGTAAAAAAGAAATTCAGAAAGCGCAAAGTCTTTTGATCAAGACACTCGATGACGAGTTTAAAATCAAGGTTCAAACCATACATTCGTTTTGTCAGAATCTTATCAGAATTTTTCCATTTGAAGCAAAAGTTCGGCCAAATTTTGAAGTGATGGAAACGGTATCAGAAAAGTTGATGTTGCAAGATGTGCAGACAGAACTTCTCAGATCAGCTGCGAATAATCCCAACAACTTATTGCAAGATTTAATCAAGAAAATTAATGCCAAATTAAACGACGAAGGCTTCTCTGAATTGGTTTCGAAGCTATTAAGCAGAAAAGAAGATTTAAATTTTCTGAAAGAAAAGTTCTTTGGGATGGAAAATGTAATCGCAAAAATCTTTCAAGATTTCGGTGTTAATCCCGATGAGACCTCAGAAAAAATTTTTACTGATTTTCTTTCCCAAATCAATTTAGAAAAAACTCAAAAACTCAGTTCAATTCTTGATAATAGTGGCTCCGCAAGAAATGAAGACATCGCAATTTCGATAAATGAATTTCTAAAAAATCAGAAATATGAAAATTTTTTTTCTTACCGATCCGCTTTTTTTACTTTAGAAAATAAGCCAAGAAAAATTTATGGAAAGATAGCTGAGGATCCAGATTTACTTGAATCGATGGCTGATCAGCAAAAATTAATTTTGGAATTTTCGGATAAATTTAATTCGCTAGAAATCGCTAACGATACTGCACTATTACTACGTTTCGTTGATCACGTGTTGCAGAATTATGATTTATTAAAACGTCATAAAGGCCTGCTGGACTACAATGATCTCATTTACAAAACCAACAAACTACTGGCAGAACCTGATTTTGCTGATTGGGTAAAAATGAAGATGGACGGTACGTTTGATCATATTCTCATTGATGAGTCGCAAGATACTAATCACAAGCAGTGGAATATCGTAAAGGCTTTGAGCGATGATTTTTTTTCAGGCATGAGCTCGACGGATTCAAAACGTAGTATTTTTATTGTTGGAGATGAGAAGCAGTCGATTTACTCTTTTCAAGGTGCGGAGCCAAATATTAGTGCAGAAATCTTTTCTTATTTTGATAAGAAATTAGCCGGAAAATTGCAAAAAATTGAATTGAATAATTCTTTTCGTTCAACCAGATCGGTCTTAGAGGCTGTTGACTTGGTATTTTCTGACCCTGGCAGAAAAAATGCTATTAGTAAAATTTCTGAATTTACAAAACATCATCCGATTCGAAGCGGAAGTGGAAAAGTAGAAATTTGGCCACAGGTGAAAAAAGAGAAAGAGGCTGGCAAGGCAAAGGATTCTCCTTTTATCAAATTTGATTCTTCGGAAGAAAACGAGGAAAAAGAAATTTTGGCTAAAATGATTGCCAAGAAAATTATTGATTCGATTGCGGAGGGTAGAATTCTGGAAAGCACTGTGAAGCCAGTCAGTTACGGTGACTTCATGATTCTACTTCGAAATCGAACCAACGGATTTGCTGAAATTTTAACAAAAGTTTTTACCAAAAATTCGATCCCATTTTCTGCGATTAGCAGAATTAAGTTTAGCAAAAGTTTAGTGATTCAAGATTTGCTTTCTGCGGCACGATTTGCGTTATTGAACCGTGACGATCTCAATTTGGCCTGTCTTCTGAAATCTCCATTTTTTGCTATTTCGGAAGAGGATTTGCTTGAATTATGCGCGGTAAGAAATGAGCGCGGAATTGCGCTATATGCAGCTTTGGACTATATTGAAAAATTTCAAGACATCAAAAAATCACTTGTAGAAATTTCCAAAAAATCTTTGGAATTAAACTGTTTCGATTTTTTTTATTTCCTTCTACATGTAAAAGAGCATGACCAAAAGTTTATGTTGTATTTTGGTGATGAAGCTAGGGTAGCGCTGGATGAATTCAGTCTGTTCGTTCTAAATTTTTGTGAGAATTTTTCTGATAATCTGCAGAAGTTTTTGGAATTTGTGATATTATTAGATCCAGAAATTTCACTTTCTGCAAACGATCAAAATCGAGTCAGAATAACCACGATCCATTCCTCAAAAGGTTTAGAATCTCCAATCGTTGTTCTGCCAGATTGTTGCTACAATGCAAATCAGCTACTAGCAACAAAAGAGTCAATCTCATGGCTTGACGGCATTCCAATTTGGTGTCGAAAAAAAGAATTTGAAAATCAGATTTTAAAAAATCATAGGAAGGACAAAATCAAAGAAGTAAAAGAGGAATATTTAAGGCTTCTATATGTAGCAATGACAAGGGCTGAGGATGAGCTATATGTTGGCGGATTCGGTGACAGTAGAGATGAGGAATCTTGGTATGAGGTGGTCAGATCCTGTATTTAAAGGCAATGAATTCGGGTGTAGTTTTTTGCCATGATTGCGCACTTTAATTGCTAGAAACCTTTTGAGGTTAACAACGATTCAAGGTTGCGCTAGGGGATTGACTTCGCCGAGACTGTTAAATTTTAGCGTGATTGCAAAATAAAAGTGAGTTTTTTAGGTTTGCTCTTGCACCCCTTGCAATACTAATGTTCACGTAAGCCTGGATAGCTCAGTTGGTAGAGCAAAGGACTGAAAATCCTTGTGTCGCTGGTTCGATTCCGGCTCCAGGCACCACCCCCCCCCTCATTACTTACTCAATAAAAATTCTTCCAAAGCAAGCATGTCAAGCCACGCAACTTTTTTTTTAGTTGGCTGACGCATCAAGTAGGAAGGGTGAAAAATTGTAAAAGTTTTTGTTTTCTTGGATAAAAAGCTTGGAGAAAAATCCATAAACTTTCCTCTGATCTTACTTACTGGGTCGTTAATGCCGAGTACCGCACTCATTGCAGTTGCGCCAACTATAACAATCACTTTCGGCGCGAATAGTTGAATATGCCTCTCAACAAAAGGTCTACAAATCATCAACTCCTCATCGGTTGGCCTCCTGTTTCCTGGCGGTCTCCAAAAGATTACATTTGTGATATAAAAATCATCATCACGACGCATATTAATTGCGGCGAACATCTCATTTAAAACTTTGCCGGAATCGCCACAAAATGGAATGCCTTGCAAGTCCTCATGATTACCAGGAGCCTCACCAATCACCATTACTTTTGCATTCGGATTGCCGTCACAAAACACGGTATTGGTTGCCATTTTTTTTAGATTACATCCATCAAAATTTTCTACTACCATCCTTAGCTCATCCAGCGTTCGAACTCCATCAGCTAATTTTTTTGCTTGAGCAATAATGTCATTTAGTGGTAAGAACTTCTCCTCACTTTCCTGAATATTTTGAGATTTTTTGGCCAAAACTGAAATGGAATCGAATGTTGATAATGGTGGCTTGAAAAAGGTTTCTTGAGTATTTTTTTGAATCAGAGGAGTTGCGAGCGCAGATGTCTGACCAAAATAAGTAACCGGTTTCTCAGAAATAATTTCATCTAACCCGTTGTCAGAATAAAATTGCAAAACTTCAACCTGATTTTTCTTATCTATCATTTTTTACCAACTGCCTGATGAATGTCTGAAAATCATCAGTTTTTTCAAAATTTTTATAGACCGAAGCAAACCTAACAAATGCGACTCGATCTAGCTTCTCCAGGGCGTCCATCACCATTTCACCAATTTTTGAAGAGGCTATTTCAGTTTCATTTTTTACTTCAAGTTGACGGATAATGTTATTTACCAATTTCTCCACCTGCAATTCCGATACGGGACGTTTACGCACTGCCATCTCGATTGATTTTTTTAGCTTTTCTGGATCAAAAATTTTCTTCTCAGAATTCTTTTTGATAACCAGAATCTCACGCAATTGAACACGTTCAAACGTTGTAAATCGGGAATCGCAGGCAGGGCAATATCTCCTTCTTTTGATCGACTCTCCATCATCAGAAGTTCTACTATCCTTAACTTGTGTTTCGACATTTCCGCAGAATGGACAACGCATAATTTTTACTAATTTCTTGCTTCAAAATTTATTCTTGGATCAACGATTCTGTAGGTAAAATCGCTTATAATATTTGCAACAAGCCCAAGCAAAGCGAAGATATAAAGCGTTGCAAACATTGCTGGATAATCTCTTGAAATAGCGGCTTCGTAGCCAAAGAGACCTAGGCCATCCAGAGAAAAAATTACCTCAATCAGCATCGAGCTGGAAAACAAAATCCCGATTAAAGCCGCAGGAAGTCCAGAGATTATGATCAGCATTGCGTTACGAAAAACATGCTTGTACAGAATTTGTTTTTGATTCAGGCCCTTGGCATAAGCGGTTAAAACATATTGTTTGCTGATTTCTTCCAAAAAAGAATTCTTACAAAAGAAAGTTAGAGAGGCGAAGCCGCCAACAACCATCGCAGTAATTGGTAGAGTCATGTGCCAAAAATAATCGATGATTTTTTGTAACAAGGAAAGTTCGCTAAAATTCTCTGAAACCAGGCCGCGTAAGGGAAAGATGTTCAGGAAATTTCCTCCCGAGAAAAGAGTTATTAGCAAAATTGCGAAGAGAAAAGATGGAATTGCATGTAGAAAAATCACCACGCTACTTGTCCATAAATCAAATTTTGAACCATCGCTAATAGCTTTTTTAATACCAAGCGGAATGGAAATCAGATAGATTAGTAAGCTTGTCCAGAGGCCGATGGAGATTGATACCGGAAGTTTCTCAAATATCAGATCTGTAATCTTTTTATTTTGATAAAAACTTTCCCCAAAATCGAAGGTAATAAATTTCTTTATCATCAGAAAAAAACGGTCGGATGGGTCTAAATCGAAACCGTAAAGCTTCTCTATTTTTGTGATTATTTCCTCATCAATACCTCTGGAGCCCTGGTATTTTAGACCTTGTGATGTGTTAGAATTTTTGATAAAATTTGTTGTAACCTCTCCGCCAACTTCACCATCAACTTTTGTTGCGTGATTCATCTGCGCAATAAATCGTTCCACAGGTCCGCCAGGAGCGGTTTGAATAATTAAAAAATTTACCAGCATTATTATGAATAATGTTGGAAAAATTAGTAGAAATCTTTTTAGGAAGTAGAGTTTCATGGCGGTGAAAGTTGTAGGTCGAAAAGGCGTAAGGCAAGGTATAAGAATTTGTCCCAAGGTATATTTCGCGACTCAATACTCGTGACTCATACCCAACCAACTTCAAGAAGTTGATTGGGTATAAGTTTTTATTTTGTACGCGACCCGAGTCGCGCCCCCCAAAGATTAAACAACTTGCGGGGATCCCCGATATACCGAATCTGATAAAAAAGATCGGTATGTTGAATCAGATTCGGTATATACCTTAGGAACCTCTGAAAAACCTGGATTTTTCGGGGAATTTTTAGGAAGATCAGTTTGCGAGCAGGTAAGCGTACTAAGAGGTACGTGCTCGCGAGCAAATTGGTCTGACAACAAAATTATCGAAAAAGATGGTTTTTCAGAGGTTCCCTTACCTATCCACCTCTCCGAATACGATATCTTGAGTAGAAATTACGGTGACTACGTCTGCTAGAAGATGGCCTTTTGTCATGAATTCTAGACCTTGCAAATGAGAGAAGCCTGGTGCGCGAATTCTGCATCGATGCGGCTTGTTTGAGCCGTCAGAAATTAGATAAACTCCAAATTCTCCCTTGGGTGCCTCAACGGCTGCGTACACTTCTCCGGCGGGAACGTGATAACCTTCGGTGTAAAGCTTAAAATGGTTGATCATAACTTCCATCGAGTGCTTCATATCATTTCTTTTTGGCGGAGAAATTTTTGGATCATCAGTTGCAATTTCTCCTGTCGGAATTTTCTCGATACATTGCTTTATCAGATTTACTGATTGTCGCATTTCTTCGACACGAATCAAATAGCGGTCGTAGGAATCGCCATGTTTTCCAATTGGAATATCAAAATCTAATTCGGAATAAATTTCGTAAGGTTGCGATTTGCGCAAGTCCCAAGCAATTCCAGAGCCACGAATCATCGGACCAGAAAATCCGTAATCGAGCGCCTGTTCTTTGGAAACAATTCCGATTTCAACCATACGTTGTTTGAAGATGCGGTTGTCGGTTAAAAGAGAATCTAGGTCATCAATATGTTTTGGAAATTGTTCAGCAAATTCTGCGATTTCTTCGAGTAATCCTTTTGGCAAATCTTGATGAACTCCACCTGGTCGAATGTAGGCCGCATGCATTCTTGAGCCGCTTACTTTCTCATAAAATCCCATCATTTTTTCTCGCTCTTCGAATAGCCACAGCAATGGCGTCATCGCTCCAACATCAAGTGCCTGAGTGGTTACTGCCATAATGTGGTTGAGGATGCGGGTAATCTCAGAAAATAATACGCGTATAAATTTGGCGCGACGAGGAATTTCACAACCAAGCAGTTTTTCTACAGCCAGCGCGTAAGCGTGTTCTTGACACATTGGCGAAACATAGTCAAGGCGGTCGAAATATGGAACGGCTTGTAGGTAAGTTTTGTATTCAATGAGTTTTTCAGTACCGCGATGGAGCAGGCCTATGTGAGGATCGGCGCGAGTGATGACTTCTCCATCCATTTCTAAAATAAGACGTAAAACCCCGTGTGCTGCCGGATGTTGCGGACCAAAATTAATGGTCATGGTTTGTTTATTAGAAGGTATGGATTGCGATGTCACAGAATGAAGTATAAAATTAATTAGCTAATAGCGCCTAATTTTTTTAGAAAACCAATGTTCAAAACTCAAATTGTTTTCTGAACTAAAAATCCATCAACGGTAATGTCAGCTTCAGCTCCTAAAACCAGTGGCCTCATGTTTTTGGAGTGTCCCAAGCATTTTGATTTTTCTTCAAAAACTGAAAAATTAATTTTGTTTTCAGCAAGTTTTTTTATAAATCTCTCAATCGCTATTTTGATATTTTTTGCCTTTGGAGTTCCATGAGGATTAGCTTGCAAGAAGTTTCCAAGAAGGATCGCTTTTGGATATGATTTATTCTCGATCATGATGTTAATCATGTGGCTGAAATAGCGATCAAGCCGCTCTCCACTCTCTCCCTCATCTTCCAGAAAAAGAATTTTATCTTTCCAATTAATTTGATTTTTTGTGCCGAAATGCGAGGCAATAACGCTAATACAGCCACCTACAATAGTTGTAGATCGTATGTCATAAGTCGTAAGTTTGGTAAGAGATTTTAACTCATATTTCAACTCAGAAAGTTTTCCTAAAATAAAATTTAGGATCACCTTTTCTGATTTTTTTGAGACTTTATTTAGTACGATTTGAGCCAGCACAGGAGCGCTTACAATCTTCCATCCCCATTCCTCAATTAACAATTTGTTGAAGGAAGAAATGTCGCTAAATCCGATAAAAATTTTTTCTTTTTTTGGCTTCTTTAATTTCGTAAGAAATGGCAATAATTCGGCGCTGCCATATCCTCCGCGAGCACACCAAATTATTTTTGAATCAGGAGCTTCTATAGCATTCTTTAATTGCTCAAAACGTTTTGAAGCATCGAAAGACGAGAATTCGTGAGATATTGTTTTTTTTAATGTCAGTTCTCTTTCTAAGAAAATTCTTGGAACAAAATTAGATTTTTCCAAAAAAACTTTGATTTTTTCTATCTCGGAAAAAATACTGGAAGTGCCGGGGAATACAACATCTACAATGTCATTTTGTTTTAGAAAATCAAAAATCATATTTGGCAAGAATCATATTCTGGGATTAAAAAAACTTTAAGGGAACCTCTAAAAATTAGATTTTTTTGAGAAATTTTTAGAGGTTCCCTTGGGACAGGTTCTTAGAGAAATTTATCACCGAACATAATAAAATTTTTTCAACAACAAATTTACAGAAGGCCTGCCAAAAAAACGGGCGCAAAATCATAATCTACTTAGCATGGAAACGCCTTCTAGTTTTACAACGACAGGAGTTGGGGCTGTACTAAGAAATGGAGTGGTCATCCCTCTTCTACATCAACTCTTACCTCATCGACCATTGGAGAAAGAGACAAAGTAACCTTCAAATGATAAAAGAAAAAATTATAATTTTTGATACAACGTTGCGTGATGGGGAGCAGGCCCCAGGCGCTACGATGAACATTGAAGAAAAGTTATTGATCGCAAAAACTCTTGAAAAAATGAGGGTTGATGTAATTGAAGCTGGTTTTCCGGCTGCCTCAAACGGTGATTTTGAAGCAGTAAATCGTATAGCATTTGCAATAAAAGATTCTGTAATTTGCGGACTTGCGCGTGCTAAAAAATCTGATATCGAAAGAGCTGCTGAGGCTGTTAAACCGGCAGCCCGACCGCGTATTCATACCTTCCTTGCTACAAGTCCAATTCACATGGAATTTAAGTTGAAAATGGATGAAAAGCAGGTCTTGGATGCGATTAAAGATAGCGTCTCTCTTGCTAGAAATCTCTGCCCAGAAGTTGACTGGTCTCCAGAAGATGCAACACGCTCTAACCGTGATTTTTTATTCAAGGCAATAGAAGTCGCAATTAATGCTGGAGCTAACACTATCAACATTCCAGATACTGTAGGTTATACTATTCCAGAAGAGTATTTTGATCTAATTTCTGCGATTAAAAAGAATGTTTCTAACATCGATAAGGCTGTAATTTCAACGCATTGCCATAATGATCTTGGACTTGCTGTCGCTAATTCTTTGGCTGCAATGAGAGCTGGCGCGAGGCAGATTGAGTGCACTATCAACGGGATAGGGGAACGCGCTGGGAATGCAGCTTTAGAAGAAATCGTAATGGCAATCAAAACCAGGTCAGATGCCTATGGCGTTGAAACGCATGTTAACACAACAATGATTTCGCGCATGTCAAAATTAGTCTCAAGTATTACTGGTTTTGCAGTGCAATACAACAAGGCTATTGTTGGTGCAAATGCCTTTGCGCATGAAAGCGGAATTCATCAAGATGGAATGTTGAAGAACCGCTCTACTTACGAAATCATGACTCCGCAATCGATCGGTTTAGAAAAGACATCTTTGGTTTTGGGTAAACTTTCCGGACGTGCAGCCTTCAAAGATCGTCTTCGAGAAATTGGTTATGAGCTTGATGACACAAAGCTTAATGAGGCTTTCAAAAAGTTCAAAGAATTGGCTGACAAGAAAAAAGAAATTCTCGATGAGGATATCGTTTCCTTGGTTGATGATTCAATTACAAATCAACAATCAAAATATCAGTTGGTTAGTTTGAATATTCATTGCGGAATCAATAAAGAAGCTCTCTCAGAGGTCAAAATAAAAATTGACAATGATGAGCTCAAAACTAGCTTTTCCTCAAAAGATGGTCCAGTAGATGCAATTTTTAGTGCTATTAAAAAATTAATTCCTCACGGCGCCATCCTTGAACTGTACCAAGTTCAGGCAGTTACAGAGGGTTCTGATGCTCAAGCGACAGTTATCGTAAGATTAAAACAAGATAATCGGATTTTTAGCGCCAACGGTGCTGATACTGATGTTTTGGTCGCTTCCGCTCTTGCCTACATCAACTGTCTTAACAAATTACAAATATCCCTCGAAGCTAAATTAATCTCCTAATCATGGGCATGTTTCCAAAATTATTTTCACTCTCTTCCAAAGATATCGCAATTGATCTCGGAACCGCTAATACCCTTGTTTATGTACATGGACAGGGCGTAGTTTTAAATGAGCCATCAGTGGTTGCAGTACTCAATGAAAACGGTAAACTGGTCCCTTGCGCCTTCGGTAATACAGCGAAGATGATGCTTGGTAGAACTCCGGCAAAAATTGAAGCAATTCGTCCACTTAAAGATGGCGTAATTGCAGACTTCAAAGTTGCTGCAGAAATGATCAAACATTTTATCCGCGAAGTTAATCAAACCAAGAGTTGGTTAGGCCCGCTTGTCATAATCTGCGTTCCTTCCGGTTCAACTCCAGTTGAAAGAAGGGCAATTCAAGATGCCGCAGAAGGCGCTGGCGCAAATGAAGTTTATTTGATTGAAGAGCCAATGGCTGCCGCGATTGGCGCCAATCTTCCCGTTACAGAACCAACAGGTTCAATGATCGTTGATATTGGCGGCGGAACAACCGAAGTCGGAATTCTTTCGCTCGGTGGAATTGTTTATTCGAGATCCGTAAGGGTTGGTGGTGATAAAATGGATGAAGCGATCATCTCTTACATCAGACGCTATCACAATCTTTTGATTGGAGAATCAACAGCAGAGCGTATTAAAAAAACAGTTGGTGCCGCTTGTTCACCAGAAGAAGGAGATGGAGCAACTATTGAAGTCAAGGGGCGTGATTTATCAAATGGAATTCCAAAAGAAATGATTTTAACCGAAAGGCAAATATCAGAAAGCTTGATGGAGCCAGTTGAGCAAATTGTTGATGCCATAAAAGTTGCCTTGGAGTGCACTCCTCCAGAGCTTTCTTCAGATATTGTTGAACGTGGTATTGTTCTTAGTGGCGGCGGGGCTCTGTTAAAAAATCTTGATTATGTCGTAAGGCAGGCCACCGGTCTTCCTGTATTTGTTGCAGAAGACCCTTTGCTTTGTGTCGTGAATGGTTGCGGAAAGGTTTTGGAAAATATCAAAATGTTCCGTGCGACTTTATTTAGACAAGATTAAGTACAAAGATTTTTGTACGATGTTATGAAGCAACAGCAGCAACATAAGCAATATCTTAACTTCAACCGCGTCAGTACAAATTATAGCTTTAAATACAGTTTTGATCTAATTTTTAATAGGATTGAAACTGTATTTTTTAGTTTTCTTTGTGTACTTTTCTTAGTGGTTTCAAGAATAGATGATGACTTTTCCAAAGATGTCTCTTTCGCATTTACCAGCGTGTCAATGCCGGTAGTCAAAATCGCTTCATTTCCCTTCAATACCCTCATCGATCTTCTTACAAATTTTAACGAATTGGTTGAAGCTAAAAAAGAAAACAAAGTTCTTAAAGAAGAATTAAGTAAGCTGAAATCCTTCTATATCACAGCTCTTAACACTTACAGAGAGAATCAGGAATTACGAAAAATTCTAACCTTTGCCTCACCTAAAAGCACAAATTTTAAGGTGGCGCGAGTTATTGGTAAATCTCATCAACTTTTTAATCAGAAAATTTTTATCGATATTGGTAAGAACCGCGATATAAAAGAGGGCGAGGCTGTCACTGGTACTCACGGATTGATGGGTAGAGTTCTTGAGGTTGGTGATCATAGATCGCGTTTAATGTTATTGACCGATGCCAGTTCGCGTATTCCAGTTATTACTTCCAGATCTCGAACTAAGGCAATTTTAGCTGGCAATAGCAGTAACCTGATGGAGATGTTATACTTACCAAAAAATCATTCTGTTGAAGTGGGAGATTTAGTATTTACCTCTGGAGATGGTGACGCTTTGCCACTTGGATTGCTTGTTGGTGTAGTTAAAAAAATTGATAAGGGATACGCAGCTGTTGAGATGGTAGAAGATGTGAATAATGCGGATATAGTGACCATAATGGTCTATTGATGGCGCAGCATAAAAACTTATTCGTTTTTGACATCGAAACTATTCCCGACATTGATGCTGCAAGAAATTTATTAGATTTACCAAATGCCTCACAGGAAGAGTTAAGGCAGGCTCTTGTCCAATATCATCTTGAGATTACTAACCAGAAAAATTCCTTCCTACGTCAACCATTCCATAAGGTTGTTTGCATCAGTTTTTTAGAAGCAGAAATTATTCCTAATCACAACGGACAAGAATCTTACCAATTGATTGATATACGTTCAGGTGGCGATTTAAACTCATCAGAAGGTGATTTGATCAAAGGTTTCTTCTCTCATTTAAAGAAAAATCATTCACGTTTAGTTAGCTTTAATGGTAAAAGTTTTGACATGTCAGTGTTAAAATATGCAGCGATGAAGCATGAGATTGAAGCTGCCTGGCTGTACAAATCTGGAGATAAGTGGAATAATTACAATCAGCGCTATTCGCTTGATTGGCATTGCGATTTGGCTGAGGCTTTTTCTGATTTTGGTGCCTCCGCAAAAGTGAAAATGAACGAGCTTTGCGCTGCTTTCGGATTGCCAGGAAAAGTTGGTATTGATGGGTCAATGGTGATGGATTTTTATGACCAAGGAAAGCTAAAAGAAATCAGAGATTATTGCGAAACAGACGTGCTTAATACTTATCTACTTTACCTTATTTACCAGCATCACAACGGCTCAATTTCTCATCATTCAATGACGGAATGCAAAAAGAATCTAACAGAATTTTTGCAAAAAGAATCCAAAGCTAGGCCACACTTTTCTGAATTCCTGGGTAATGAGGAAGTGAAAAGATCTTAACGGACAAGGCTATCGCCACGTCCCGGTGATCCGTTGCGTTCGTTAGCAATGCGCTGGGTCCATCCCCCTACTACTGCAAGTCCAGATTCGCCGCTAAATGGAATTTTTAAGGTAGTGTCGTTTAACGACAATGCACTGTTTCGTTCTTGACGCTGTTCAGGTCGGGGATTATTCGGTTCATTGTTTTTACCATTCTCATTTTCTAGCAGATTTTTTGCTACAATCAAATCATCTGCCGACATTTCCAAAGGATTCCTTCCGATAAACTCTTTCGGCATACCGACTGTTATGGTGATAAGATTTTTTGATTCGGACATGTCACATTTTAGTCCCAAAGATTCAAATTTTCCCTTGAGTTTTGTGGCTAATTGCCTGGCTTCATCATTTGATTCGCAGACAAAAATTGTACCTTTATTCTTGCCATCTTGAGAAATTTCTTGTGATTTGATCTCGGAAGATCCTTTCAGAATTTCGTCTATTTCTTCTTTTGTTTTAGTAACATTTTCTATTTCTTTTTCTCGCTTTAAAAGCCCCTCTTCCATGAGAGAGATTCGATATTCAAGATTTTTTAGATCTTCATTTTCCTCTTCTTTTTCATCTAACGACAAGGCGCTATTCTTATCAAAACCCTTAACTCTCTCCTCTTCGTTGGCGTGATCATTTTTCTCATCTTCTTGCGATCGAATAAATTCTCTAAGCCTCGTCTTCAATTGAGCCAGATCATCCCGCAATGTTCCAATCGCTGATATGAGAATTCTTTGTTTTATTGAGCCCGATTTGTTTTTCATAAATTTTTTAAATAAATTCCGACAGTAAGTTCATTGTCACTCATTGAAATTAACTCTTCGAAGCCGAGTTTTTTGTGAAAATTTATTGAGGCCAAATTGCAAAATGGTTGATGAACAATTTTGCAAATAACCGAAGAATATGATCTCGTCTTCAGTTCATTGATCATTGCCAGCACGAGTTTTTCGCCAACATTTTTTGTGCCAATTTTCTTTGCAATTTGTCGATAATAAAAAGTTTTTGCACCAAGACTTTGAGCTCTTTGTAATTCCAAAACTTCTTTTTGAAAAAGATTGTCAGTTTTCTTCATATCACATGCAATCAGGTATCCCAAGACCTCATCGCCACTCTTAGCGGCAAGAACAAGAAAATTTTCTTTGTCCAGAATCATTTCTTGAACAACTTTATCTGTAAGTTCTTGTATTAAGAATCCTTTTTTACCCGCATCTCGCCTCTCCTCATCTCTTTGTTTTGCAAGTAGGCGAGAGTTGCAAATGCCCACTATCTCCGACACATCACTGAGCGATGCTTCTATTACTTTTTGATCAAGCATACAATGACTTTCTGAATGACTTGATTGGTTAGAATGCGGAAAGGTTTTGCGACCTTAATTTTATCAGTAGTTAGCTCGATCAAGCCTTGATTGGCAAGGATTTGTAATTTTTGGAAATCAAAAATTTCTTCCAGATTTTTTTGAAAATGCGGATAAAAAATCTCAGAAGAGATTCCCTCCAATAAGCGCAAGCCCATTAAAATCAACTCTTCCAGCAATTCTGTTTCAGAAATTTTATCAATTTTTTGAATCCCACAATTAGTCTCTTCAACTTTTTTTAACCAGGTCATGGGGTCATGTAGCATCATAACCGCATCCCTTGAACCTGTATCGAAATATATTCTGGAATGCGCGCCAGCGCCAATCCCAATATAATTATCACCTTGCCAATAGGCTAAATTGTGACGACAGAATTTTGTATCCTTGGCATAATTTGAAATTTCGTAGAAATTAAAACCGGCATCACTAGTGATTTGATTAGTCATTTCATAAAATTCTGCTGCGAGATTTTCATCCGGCATTTCAAATTTTTTTTGTGAATATTGTGAGAAAAATTTGGTGCCCTTTTCAATCGTAAGCTGGTAAAGGGAGAGATGTTTTGTGCCGAATGCTATTGCCCGTGAAAGCTCATGAGACCACGATTCCAGGCTTTGTTTTGGTCTTGCGTAAATTAGATCAAAAGAAAAATTATCAAAGATTTTGGCTGCAATTTCGATGGTTTTTATCGCTTCCTCTGAGGAATGCTCTCTTCCTAAAAATTTTAAATCAGCGTCGTTAAGAGCTTGAATACCGATTGAGATTCGATTGATTCCACAGGATCTCAGTGCTTGAAATTTAGCGCTCTCAGATGAGGTCGGGTTTGCCTCCAGGCTGATTTCGCAATCATCTTCAATCTTCCATAATTTGGAGATTTTATTTAGAATTCCTGCAACCAATGGAATTGGCATTAAAGATGGGGTGCCCCCACCAAAGAAAATCGTTTTTACAGCTTTTACACCTATTTTGTGATAAAAAAATTCTAATTCCTTTTCGTAAGCTGATAGGAATCTCGCATGATTAACCTCGTCATTCACGTGCGAATTAAAGTCGCAGTAGGGGCATTTTGCTTTGCAGAAAGGATAATGGATGTAAATGGAGATATGATTTTTATTGTACACGAATGGGGCTACTTGCAATTTTAAAAGTGATTTTTACGGTGACATTATTCCTTCTTTGCTTCTACTCTAGGCCCCTTCATCTAACGGTTAGGATGCCACCCTTTCACGGTGGAAATACGGATTCGAATTCCGTAGGGGTCACCATCTCATCTTTTTTACCATTCCGCTACTAGTTTTAATTAAGACTGCGGCATTTTTTAGATATAAAAAATGCCCACCATTGTGGTAAAAATCAAAATTATCGATTTTGATTTTATTGCTTTGAATGCAGTTGGGAAGCGCATATTTCCTCGTTAGATTCACTATCACATCAAAATCATCTTTACAAATTTCTGAGATTTTATTTCTTGCCAACAAGATAAGAATCTTTCGATTTTTTGTAATTTTACATTTCAATTCATCACAAGAAATTTCTTTTATAAAAGTATTTTTTAAAGATCGAAAGTCATCTTCTCCCATCTTTTTAATCCAGGATTCTCGCTGTTTTGAAGGTCTAAGGTTTTTCGAAAAAACTAGGCCGTTTTCTTTATCATAAAGAGCAAAGAATTTTTGTTTCCCGTCCAGTAAAATATCAGGCAAAATACTTGTTTTCATCGCGAAGTAAATCGTTAGAAATGACAAAAGGAAAACCGCTATTCCAATAAAGCGTAGCCTGTCTTTTGTTAGAAAGATTAACAATAAACCTAGCGTAGAGATAAACAAACCAAGACTTGGCATTGTAAGGCCACGAAGGCTTGAGTGATCAATATCGGCAACAAAAATCGCTATTTTTTCTATCACAATAATTCCATTTCCCATCAACATCAGCAGCGGTTCATCGAGATTAATTGGCATTGCAAGGAGAGATAAGAATCCTAGCGGCATCACAAAAAAGCTTGCGACTGGAATTGCAAAAACATTAGAGATGAATCCAAGCAGGGGAACGTCTGGAAAGGACCTTATCAAGAAAGGTAAGGTGGTAATTTGAATCAAAATTGAGACTAAAATTATTTCAAAAAAATATCGAAAGAACTTATTAACTGGGTGGTTTCTGAAGTGATTCATCTCATGCTTTGGTAGCGCTTCATGAGTGATCAGCAGGGTTAGAATTGCAACGAATGAAAGCTGAAAACCGATATTTAGAATTGCGTAAGGATTCAATAAAATTAAGGCCAAAGCAGCAATCAGAATTGCTCTTCTGGCGTTTAGTTTTTCATCGCAGAGTAATGCGATCGATGCCAGCAAAATCATTGCAAAAGCGCGTTGTGCCGGGATAGGAGAGCCAGAAATTTTTAGGTAAAAGAATGTGCCAAAAATTGCTAAAATTCCTGAAATTTTTTTGATGTTGTAATGTAGGGTAAAATGCTCGCTGCGAGAGAGGAGAAAGCGAATCGAGATAAAAAAGAATGCGCCCGCGAGTGAGAGATGGAATCCAGAAACAGACAGTAAATGAGCCAGTCCCGAGATTCTGATTTTCTTTAAAAGTTCTGCTGAAATTTGCCCTTGATCACCAATTAGAAAGGCTGCGGCAACAGCTGATTCATCGCCTTGAAGCGTGGTTGAAATCTTGGTTCTAATTTTTTCCCTCAATGATTTAAACCACTCCTCGATACTGGAAACCCGCCCTTTCTGTAGGATTTTTATTTCCCCGATCACAAAACCGTGAGCGCCAATTCTTTTGGCCTTTGCATCAAATCTAAAATCAAAATCATCTGGAAAATCCTTTTCCTTTGGGGGCTGCAAAAACATTCTGGCAGCAATCAAATCATTGACTGCGAGGCTAGGTACATTCTTGACCAGGTTAACTGAAATTTTTTGTGGCGGATTGGGGAATTCATGTTTCGTGCCAACCCAGTTTACATGTTGGTAATTGGCTGAATAATCCAGAAATTTGCGATCAATTTCTTGATAATCTTCAAGATTGAGAAAATTTTTCTGAATATTTTTCTCGCTAATTTTTCTTGGCTTCCCTCCTAGCTTCCCTACCAGTTTCCCCGCCACTTTCCCCGCCACTTCCCCTTCGGGTTTTTTTCTACTGGATTTTTTGGTGGTTTCTGGATTCTTTAGTGAATTGCTCTTGTAAAGAGATGGCTGCACGATCACTAAGTTAGCGCCTTCCAGCCCGTTTATAGGATTATAGAATTTTTTTATTGCGGCAACTTTTCCGACAGCATCAACATAAATCTTTCCTGTAATTTCAGTTTGATTTAAGAGAAGTTTTTGATAGACAGCGCAGTAAAAGCTTCCACTAAGAAACAGGGCGCAACACAGAAATATCAAAGAGTTTCTGGATTTTCTGAAATAGAAAAACGAGGCGAATGAGCTGAGAAATAGGAGAAGAAGAATTGTGAAATGTGATAAGAATCCAGTTTGAAACTTGAGGTAAAAAAGTACTCCGAAGCCAAATAAAACTGGTATCCACAAGAGTGAATCATTCTTCTTGAGATCAAAAATTTTGGTGTGGTGGGTTTGCATTTGTGATTTTATATACCCGAGAGAAGTTAGTGTCCTTCCATCAGGCTGGATAATAGGAACCTCTAAAAAATCTAATTTTTAGAGACTCCCTAACGCCAGAGCTACTTGAAGCCTGAGCGGTTCTGCTCTGGTATATTTCCGCCAGATATTATCACCAAAAGTTTTTGATTTTTTTTTGGATTTTGTTTTAAGAAGAGGGCGCAGCCTGCTATTGCTAACGCTGACGTCGGTTCAATTTTTTCCTGCAAATTCTCTATCAATTTTTTTTGCCAGAAGATTATGTCAGATTCAGAAATTTCTAAAATATCGGGAAGCTGTCTAAGGTAGTTAAAGCAAAGGTCGGAAACTGATAGGGTTCTGGCTCCGTCGGCAATTGTGTCTGGCGTTTCTTCAAAAGAAAAAATTTTACCATTACGAAATGATTTTGCCGCATCATTAGCATTCAATGGTTCGCAAGCAAAAACTTTTGATTCTGGTGAGAATAATTTAGCTGTTAAGAAGGTTCCGGAAACTAAGCCCCCTCCTCCACATGGTGCAAAAATCGCATCAAATTTTCCAACCTCGTTAATAGCCTCTAGAGCGCATGTGGCTTGACCGCATATCACATCATCATTACTTGAGGGATGGATAAAAAAATATCCTTCTTTTTGCTTATCTAAGGCAAGCTGGTTAACTTCCGATCTTTGATCTTTAAGTATTACTTCTGCCCCTAAAGCACGTGTAGTGGCAATTTTAAATGGTGAAGCTGCTGATATCATGTAAACTAAGCAGGGAATTCCAAAATTCTTACATGCGTTTGCGGTAGCCTGGGCATGGTTTCCAGAGCTTTGAACTACAATTTTTTCTGGCAATCTGCCATATTTTTCCTTGTAAGCTAAAATAGCATTGAATGCCCCCCTCGCCTTGAAAGAGTTCGTTTTCTGACGATTCTCCATTTTAAAAAAGATCTCAGAACCGAATTCATTATTCAGGTTTTTATTCGAAATTAATGCGGTATGGTTGATGTAATTTTGTATCCTACGATGAGCGTTGAGAATATCGCTAGAACCTGGCTCTACGTAGCTTTGCATAAAAAGATTCGGATTATTTAATTTTTAGAGACTCCCTTCAGTCCTAATTCTTTTAAATCTGCCTCAACCATAATTTTGACCAATTCATCAAAACTAGTTTTTGGTTTCCAGCCCAATTTTTTGTTAGCCTTTGCCGCATCTCCAATCAGCAAATCAACCTCCGTAGGACGAAGATAGCGCTCATCGAACTCGATGTAATCCTGCCAGTTTAAATCAACATAATTGAAAGCCTTTTCAAGGAATTGTTTAACACTCCAGGTCTCGCCAGTGGCAATTACATAATCATCAGCCTCTTCTTGTTGAAGCATGAGCCACATTACTTCAACGTAATCTTTGGCATATCCCCAATCACGTTTAGCATCAAGATTTCCGAGGTAAATTTTTTTGTCTAATCCTGCCATAATTCTCGCCAGACCACGGGTAATTTTGCGAGTAACAAAAGTTTCTCCCCTTCTTGGACTTTCGTGATTAAATAAAATTCCGTTCGAAGCATGCATTCCGTACGATTCACGGTAATTAACCACTTGGTGAAAAGAATAAACTTTAGCGCATGCATAAGGACTGCGCGGGTAAAAAGGTGTAGTTTCTTTTTGGGGTACTTCCAAAACTCTGCCATACATTTCAGAGCTTGAGGCCTGGTAGAACCTGATCGTTTGCGCTGCGCCAACATTACGAATTGCCTCAAGAAATCTCAGAGTGCCCATTCCAGCTATGTCTACAGTATATTCCGGAATATCGAACGAAACTCGTACATGACTTTGCGCTGCCAGATTATACACCTCATCAGGCGCAATTATATCAATTAATTTTTCCAATCTTCCGCCGTCGGATAAATCTCCGTAATGCAACTTGAGTTTGGATTTTTCTTCGTGAACATCCTTGTAAAGATGCTCTATCCTACCGGTATTGAAGGATGAAGATCTTCTGATTATGCCGTGGACTTCGTAACCTTTTTCTAATAAAAGTTCCGCTAAGTAAGAACCGTCCTGACCTGTAATTCCGCTGATTAGAGCTTTTTTCATGATTCGTTAATATATCACAATTGAAGATACCACGCACTGTTTGGTATCTTTGGGCGCGCGACTACTGTCGCGTACAAAATAAAAACTTATACACAACCAACTTCTTGAAGCTGGTTGTGTATGGACTTAGATTTGAAATGAAAAACCCACTTTTATTACCGCTATCATCACTACCAAAAGTTGGAACGGTAATCGCTAAATCACTAGCAAAACTTGTTGGTCGAGATCGGGTTTTTGATTTGTTACTTCACTTACCAACCAAAGTTGAGCAAATTAGATTTTGTCCGCGACTTTTTGATGTTGAAAGTGAGGAATTAATCATCATCAAAACTAAAGTCGAGTCTCATCTAAAACCTGCCACCACAAAACAGCCCTACAAGGTGATCTGCTATACTCCTAGCGGATATTTAAGTCTGATTTTTTTTAGAATTTTTCCAAGCCAGATCGCAAAAATGCCAATTGGATCTGAGATTGCGGTAATGGGACGTTTACAAAAAATTTCTGGAGAAAATCAAATCATTCATCCTAGCGAAATTCTTCCAGCCGACAAGATTTCTACCCTTCCGCAACTTGATGTTATCTACCCACTTTCTAGCGGCATTACGCAAAGATTTTTAATTCAGAAAATCAAAGAAGTTTGCGAAAAAATTTCTCATAATTACACCTCGCGAGAAGCACGTTCAGTGGATTGGTCGGCGGAGTGGTCAACGGAATGGCCAATGGAATGGATCAACCACCATCTCATGCAAAAAGAAGGTTGGAGCGGAATTATGGAGTCTCTCAGAAAAATTCATAATCCAAAATCAGAAAGTGACTTCTTGCCAAATAATCCGTATCGCAAACGCCTTGCTTACGATGAATTGCTAGCTTGGCAAATCGCAGTTTTGTTTACAAAGTCACAATCAAAAAGGGAGAAAAAATTTGTACAAATAAGCACAAATTTAGCAGAAGAATTTTTCTTATCGCTACCATTCCAGCCAACAAAATCACAGATCGAAGCCAATCGAGAAATTACCGCAGAAATTAATTCCTGCAAAAAAATGCTGCGACTATTGCAGGGCGATGTTGGCAGCGGTAAGACTATAATCGCAATCTCCGCCTGTCTGAATAGTATATCGCAGCAAAAACAAGCTTGTGTAATTGCACCAACATCGATTCTAACGAAGCAGCATTATTCCTACTTTCGTAAGCTGTTATCCGGGTTTGATCTGAACATTGAAATACTCACCTCGTCAACAAGCAAAAGTCACAGAAAGAAAATTCTAACTAATTTAGCTGATGGAAAAATAAACATCCTGATAGCTACTCACGCAGCCCTAGAGGATGATATAAAGTTTCAGCATCTCGGACTTGTGGTCATTGATGAGCAGCATCGTTTTGGCGTAATGCAGCGCTTGAAGATGGTTGAAAAAGGTAAAGAAGTTGATACTCTTTTAATGAGCGCAACCCCAATACCACGTAGCTTGATGATGTCCCTTTACGGTGATATGGATATTTCTGTTTTAAACGAAAAACCACAAAATCGTCAAAAAATTACGACACTTGTTATGTCCGCAAAAAAAACCGGTGAAATTTATGATTCTATGAAGCGCGCGGTTTTGAGAGGAGAAAAAATTTATTGGATTTGTCCCGCAATTGAAGAAACGAGCGAAATGGAGGCAATCTATCTCGTGAGCGTAAAGAAAAAATTTACCGAATTAGCAGAAATTTTTGGTAAAGAAAAAGTCGCTTTGCTTCACGGAAAAATGAAGGACAAGGAAAAGGATGAGGTAATGCAAAAATTTGTTGATAGCGATTGTGACTTGCGAATACTGGTCGCAACCACTGTCATAGAAGTAGGAATCGATGTGTCTGATGCTACAATCATAATTATAGAAAATTCAGAAAATTTTGGATTAGCACAACTTCATCAATTACGGGGTAGAGTTGGAAGATCAGATAAAAAATCTTTTTGTATTCTGCTCTACGGTGAAAAGTTAGGATTCAATGGACGTAACAGACTGAATATTTTACGCGAATCTGATGATGGATTTTTTATTGCAGAAGAAGATTTAAAAATGCGTGGAAGTGGTGAATTACTTGGTACAAAGCAAAGTGGGTTTCCCGAATTTAAAATTGCCAATTTGAGCTATGACACTGATTTACTCAGTATCGCTAACAAAAATGCCAAAGTAATTTTACACCAAGATGAGAAGTTGCAAAGTCAGCAATACCAGGACTTGCTGAGATTTTTTGGATATGATGAATGTTTGAAGATGATGGTGTAATTTGCGATATACCAGAGCTACTTCAAACCTGAACAAATTTACTCTGGTATATGGGGACCCCGCAAGCCAAGAATTTTTGGGGGGCGCCGCTCATGCGGCGTAAAAAAAATATACCGAAGTCCAAATGGCTTTGGTATGGGCTCTAGCGTTGTTTGGGAGCTAAAATGGGAAGCGGGTCAAAGAAATTCTTAAACTTATCCTTCACACCATCGAATTCTTTTGCCTCAGGAAGTGGATCTTTTTTTTTGGTGATCACTGGCCATTCTTTGGCATATTTGCGGTTTATCTCGACCCACTCAATCAATTCTGCAGATTCAGGAGAAATCGCTTCAGCTGGACATTCTGGTACACAAACTCCGCAATCGATACACTCATCCGGATTAATAACCAACATATTCTCACCCTCATAAAAACAATCCACAGGGCATACAGAAACGCAGTCGGTATATTTGCAGCGTACGCAATTGTCAGTGACGACGTAGGTCATTTAAACTTCCTCTCAATATTTTTTATCATGATTTCGTTTTTTACTCGCAGCAAAGAAAGAAAAACAAAATATGAAAAATAGGTTCCAAATGTTAGTAGAAGAGGTTTGAGCATTGCAGCATCAATTGCCACTCCTCCGCTTCTAAGAATACTGGCTGGCTGATGTAAGCTGTTCCAATATTCTACCGAAAATTTGATAATTGGCACATTGATGAAGCCAACGATTGAAATGATTGCTGCAATTTTTTCTCCCTTCGCCTTGTCATCAAATGAGTCGAGAAGGATGATGTATCCGAGGTAAAGAAAAAATAAAATTAAAACCGAGGTAAGACGCGCATCAAAGACCCACCACGTGCCCCAGATTGGCTTTCCCCAAATGCTTCCAGTAACCAGAGTGACGAGGGTAAAAGATGCGCCGATTACAGCAATTGATTTGGCGATTAGGTAAAAAAATGGATTTTTCCAAATGAAGCCGGAGATGTTAAAAATTGCCATTAACGTATAAATCAAAAGCGCCATCCAGGCGGCTGGGACATGAACATACATAATTTTAACAGCATTACCCTGCTGGTAATCTGGGGGTGAGAAGAAAATGGCTGGAACAGCAAATGCAGAAAAAGTTAAAAAACAAAACAAAGAAAATGGCAGAAAAAAACGAAAATTCTTTTCGAAATTTTTGAATTCAAAAAGTGCTTTTATCATTCTGAGCAAACTCTTAATCTATTCATATAAATTGTCGCTCCAACGGCATTTAGATTCTCATTACCATTGCTAATTTTATATCTTCCGCCTCGCGCAATCGGATAAGCAAAATCCCCACAAAAAACATCGAAAGAAATTTCAGAATGGTAGGATGATTCCCGATCACCAAAAATATCAAAACGAACTTCAACATTTAAAAAACTTTTTATTGCGTTAGAAATTTTTTCTACTTTTTGCAGACGTTTTTTTATTTCCGTGACAATTTTTTCTGATTTTATTTGGGTAGAAATTTCTGGAACTAGCTCTTCAAGATTATGATTCTGAAGCGCTATTTTACTGATTATGTCGCCATTCTTTCCTGCCAATTTTTTGATCATGGATATATTTTTTTTCATCACTGCGTCATGAAGCATAGCGTGATTCTGATCATTTTTTGACATAACTTCTTCAAGAAAAATTCCTAAAAAATCAGGACAAGAAAATTCGATGAGTAAATTTTTATGCTCAATTTTTCCTAGATCAATTTTTCTCAGAACAGATAGTAGAACTCTGATAATTTCTGCGTTATGTTCATTGTCATTACATCCGATAATCTCAACTCCAACCTGGGTTTGTTGACGATCAGAATAAAGATTTTCACTTTCTGCACAAAGCACATCTCCGACATAACAAAGTTTTAGTGGTAACGTTTCTTGTCTGAAGCGAGTGGCGAGAAGTCTTGATATTTGTGGCGTGATGTCGTTACGAAAGATTAAGTTTTTTCCAGAAATTGTATCGATTGCATGAAAAGCATTTTGCTCTTTTTTGTTTGCAAAGCCTGAGATTGTTGACTCAAACTCAACCAGCGGGGTCTTGATAAGATTAAATCCGGCGGCAAAAAATATATCCAAAGCAAGATTGATATTCTGATGATTTTTTTTTGCCTCATCAAACAAAAGATCGTAGAAACCAACCGGTAAAAGATGTTGTGAGTTGTTTTGTGAAGAAGGCATATACCAAATCTGATTTAACCCATATCCGTCATTAGAATCATTCAGAATTTCGCTAACCTACGTCAGGCAGGGTTGGTTTGTGAGAACCGAAGCGGAATGTATCAGTGATACATGAGCATCGGAAGCGGAGCAAACTGACCTTGTCTGGCGTGAGTTAGTAGAAATTATGGGTGGTTCTAATGACGGATCTGGGTTTAACATACCGATCTTTTTTATCAGATTCGGTATATCGGGGATCCCCGCAAGTTGTTTAATCTTTGGGGGGCGCGACTCGTGTCGCGTACAAAATAAAAACTTATGGGAGCCTCTAAAAATTGCTTTTTTTGTAAATTTTGTCGTTACCAAATTTTCTCGCGAGCACGTACCTCTGAGTACGCTTACCTGTTCGAAAATTTGTTGCCTAAAAATTTCTCAAAAAAATCTAATTTTTAGAGGCTCCCTTACCCAACCAACTTCTTGAAGTTTGTTGGGTATAAAACTATTCAATTACTTTTGGTGTTGAGAAATATCCATACATGGCATCTTTTGCATTTTTTAAAATATCGTCCGCGATATTACCCGCCAACACTTCATCTCGATTTAGTCGCAAAGAATCATTGCCAACAGCAACTAGTGGATCAATGTTTGTGGTATCAACTTTGTTCAACCTTTCGGCTAAGGCTATGATTTTTCCAACTTGTTGCGAGAGTTCTGACAGCTCCTCTTCTTTCACCTCAATACGAGCCAGACGAGAAAGTTTTTTTATTTCTTCTGAAGTAATTTGTGACATGTTCTTAAATAAATTTTATTGTGACGGTTTTTAAAGATTTACATAATGTCAAAGAGCTTCTACCGGCAAAGGGACGCTTGCTAAGTCTTGATGTTGGAACAAAAAGAATTGGCATTGCAATGTCTGACGAAACAAGGCTGGTCGCAACTCCGAAACTGATTCTAAAACGTCAGGGAAATCAAAATGATTTTACCAAAATCGCAAACATTATCTACGAAAATAGCATTGTTGCAATTATCGTTGGGTGGCCCATCAATCTCGACGGCTCTTCAAGTCAGATGTCTGATTTCGTGGAAAGATTTTCTGAAGGGCTAGATGTGTTTTTGAAAGGGGGGGTAGAAAAAAAAGAATTCTATCAAAATATTTATCTTCTAGATGAAGGGCTTAGCAGCTTTGCAGCCAGGGGCATCAACAATGCCAAATCATCCCGTGCAAAGAATGAGTTTTATGACGACATAGCAGCTGCGGTGATTTTGCAGGATTTTTTATTTTTGCTAGAGGATGTGACGGAGCCCCTCACCTCAAACTAAAAAATAGCAAAAATTATTGTTCTAAAAAGTCACCCTAAGAGCCTGTCTAGCATCTTTTTAAGCCCCAGATTTTGGCATGTTTTTAGCGCTTTTTTGACAAAATTACGACACGTATCTGGAAATACGTCAAGTAATTTTGTTAAAAAATCAGCAAACACAGGACGGAATCTGGGGCTTAAAAAGATGCTAGACAGGTTCTAAGGCTTACGTGGTGGGTGATAGAAGACTCGAACTTCCGACCTCTACGATGTCAACGCTAAGTTCCTTATTTTAACCAAGTTTAATAAATCTTTCTAAAGATAAACGAAGCTTGATTTTGTAAGGCTTTGTTCCAACTATGGACTTAATGAACTTTAACAAAGAATCATTATTTTTACCGTAAATGGTAGCACATAGGTAGCATAACATGACATCAGAACTGACGTTCAATTTCACCCAAGATAAGCTTTTAAAAATAACGCCTCCCGAAGTAAATAGAGATATTTACAAGGACACGAAAGAAAAAGGGCTTATCCTGATAGTTTCGTATGGTGGTAGTAAGATTTTTTATTTCTACAAAAAAATCCAAGGCAAGCCCTACAGAATGAAGATTGGAGCTTTTCCCGATTTATCCATTGGTGAGGCAAGAGATAAGGTTGTGGAGCTTAAAAACCAGGTTGCGAAAGGTGGTAATCCAGCGGAGGACAGAAACAAACTATCTAACGAAATGACCTTTAAGCAACTCTTCGACAAATACATCGAGGAGTATGCGAAGCATAACACCAAAAGCTGGAAAGATGATATTGCTGAGATGGACAGGAAGCCACTCACTTCTACAAAGTAAAAATCTCCAACATCACTCGCGATGATATCAACAAGCTCTTCAACAACCTAACTAAAAACACCGGCAAGGGTGGAGCCAATCGTTTCTTGGATAGATTAAGGGCTGTATTCAATAAGGCGAAAGAGTGGGGATGGGAAGGCGTTAACCCAACCGCCGGCATCAAAAAACATAAACAAAAATCTCGCGACAGATATTTAACATCCGAAGAAATGCCAAAATTCTTTGAAGCACTTAACGAGCTAAATCACGACACAATAAAAGACTTTATTTGGATCGCGCTTCTCACTGGCGCTCGCAAGTCCAACATCCTTTCCATGGAATGGCAGCACGTTAATTTTAAAGATAAAAGTTGGTATCTTCCCGATACTAAAAATGATACTTCACAGCTGATACCGCTGGTTGAAGAGGCTTTAGATATTCTTAAAAATCGCTTTAAAACCAAGAACAGCAAGTGGGTTTTTCCGAGTAAAATGAGTGAGTCTGGACATTTAGAAGAGCCAAAAAAGGTGTGGAAAAGAGTGTTACAAAATGCGACATGCAAGATTTGGCTAACCAATGCAGATCTACGCGAAACCATAAAAAGAGCTCAGACAAACGCTTCTATTTCCTCAGACGCAGAGCTCTTTGCTGCCATCAAAAAACAAGCAAAAAAAGATGGGGCGGAACTTCCAACCGGAATTGTCGATGTGCGTTTTCATGATTTACGCAGAACACTTGGAAGCTGGTTAGCACGCACCGGTGCAAGTCAATACATCATAGGAAAAACCCTCAATCACAAAAGCCCTAAATCAACCGCTGTTTATGCTAGGCTTAGCATTGATCCAGTTAGAACATCAATGAAGGAAGCTATTCAAATGATGCATAGTGGAAAGAAGTAGGATGCCTTTTTGAACAGGGGTGAGTTCAATCTCCTAGCGCAACTTTACATCGTTGTTAACCTCAAAAGGTTTACAACAATTAAAGTGCGCAATCATGACCAAAAACTACACTCGGATTTCTCTTTGTGAACGAGAAATAATTTACAAACTCAACCTTGAGAAA
>CAMDJN010000004.1 GCA_945900795.1 Rickettsia typhi
AGTGGAAATGGTAATGCCTGGAGACAATGTTAAGCTAACAGTAGAGCTTATTGCCCCAATCGCCATGGAAGAAGGTTTACGTTTTGCAATCAGAGAAGGTGGTAGAACGGTTGGAGCTGGGGTTGTAAGTAAGGTGGTGAAGTAGGTTTTAATTTTTTAACTAAATTTACAAATGAAAATTTCTCGTTTGATATCGGCGTTGTCCCTATTTTTTTTGGTAGGATGTGCATCTACTCATGGCTCTTTCATTACAGAGCATAAAAATGCATGGATCGATGGATACAACCTAAAAAGTATTTTTGCTGACAAGGGTTTGCTTTTCTGTATGGCTAACGTGAAGGAAGACACTGGATTGGCTGATCCGGTATGTTTTGAGACTAGATTTGAAGAATATGAGGATGAAAAGCCCCGCCTTGAAAAGGAAAGACGCAGCGAAGAGTTAGTCAAAAAAGAGGTTAAAGAAGTTAAGGTAAAAGAAGAGCGTAAAGATAAGGATAAAAAAGAAGAGGATAAGAAGGATTAATTTTTTTAGGAGCGTAGCTCAACTGGTAGAGTAGCGGTCTCCAAAACCGTTGGTTGGGGGTTCGACTCCTCTCGCTCCTGCCATCTTATCGGAGCAAGATTGTCATTCAGGTATTAATCCGAATTTTTAAATGATGTTATCGCATTTTTCAAACGCAGTAGATGAGTTTAAAAAAATACAATTCCCATCTTTTAGGGATACCTATGTCACTACCATGGTGGTTTTTGCAGTAGTTACTGTAGTCGCCGTGGCTATCTTATTAGTTGATTTTGTTATTTTGAAAATCATTGGCCTTATTTTTGGTTTATAAATTTTAGTTACTCTGGACAATCATGGAAAGCGGCAACAGGTGGTACATAGTTAACGTAATGGCTGGGCAAGAGAACAAGGTTGCTGCTGACATGAAGGTTGCAGTTGTTAAACATGGTTTGAGTAATCATGTTTCAGAAATTTTGATTCCAACAAAAAAGGTTACAAAAATCAAAAAGGGACAAAAGATACAAGAGAGTCAAAAGATCTTTCCAGGATATGTTTTTGTTAATGCAAATCTCAGTGGTGGAGTGCATAACGTTATAAACTCTATCCCAAAAGTGATGGGTTTTCTTGGGGGGAAAAATGACCCTAAGCCCGTTGAAGAAAGTAAGATGAAGGAAGTCCTTCAGATGTCAGCCAATCAAGAGTCAGACAATAAGGTGGTTCTTTTTGACATCGGGGAGACCCTGAACGTGATTGATGGTCCGTTTGAGTCTTTTACTGGTGTGGTTGAAAATTTTGATTTAGAGAAGCAGAAGGTCAAAATTTCAATCCTGATCTTTGGACGAGCTACCTCTGTTGAGCTGAATTTTGATCAAGTAGAGAAGTCGATATAGAGATCAATTTTTGGTATTTCCAAATTTGTTTTGGGTATTAATTTGCGGCGAAAAGAGTTAGTCAATATTTTTTAAATTATGTCAAAAGCTACTAAAGAGATTCTAGGACTGATTAAATTGCAAATCCCATCAGGGAAGGCGAATCCAGCTCCACCAGTGGGTCCGGCACTTGGTCAAAAAGGTTTAAATATAATGGAATTTTGTAAGCAGTTCAATGCTTTGAAGTTTGATTATGAAGTTGGAACTCCGATACCAGTCATCATTACCGCATACAAGGATAAGTCTTTTACCTTTATTACAAAAAATCCACCAACTTCTTATTTAATAATGAAAGAGATCAAGTTGGAGAAGGGTTCAAAGACCCCAGGGAAGGAGAGTGCCGGTAAGATTACGATGGAACAAATTAAAAATGTTGCTAAGAAAAAAATGATCGACATGAATTCATCAGAGCTTGCCGCCTGCGCAGAAATGGTCAAAGGATCTGCTGTTTCCATGGGTCTGGAAGTAGTTGAGGGTTAATCGATTTATAGTTTGTTCAAATGAAAAAAATTCAGAATCCAATTAAACATTCCGTCCAAAATATTGAGGATGGGATAAAAAAGGTGCAGGAACTAAGTCTTGCAAATAAGCGTAAGTTTGTAGAATCCGTCGATGTTGCAATAAACTTGGGCGTTTCTAACCAACCGGATCAAATGGTTAGGGGTTCCATTCTATTACCATGCGGACTTGGTAAAAAGCTCAAAGTTGTCGTATTTGTTGCAAATGACGAACAAAGGAAGCTTGCACTTGAGACTGGTGCATTTATGGCTGGACTTGATGATTTGATCGCAAAAATAGAAGGTGGTTTTGTTGGTTTTGATTGCTGTATTGCAACGCCAGATGTAATGCAAAAGATTAGTAAAGTTGCTAAAAAACTTGGCCCACGTGGTTTAATGCCAAGTCCAAAAAACGGTACCGTGACTACCGACATAGTAAAGTCAATCACGGAGGCTTTAAAAGGCAGGGTTGATTTTAAGAATGACAAAGCTGGCACTATTCACTGCTCAATAGGTAGAGTAGATTTTGATACAAAATCTCTAGTAGAAAATGCAAACTCTCTTCTGAAGGCTATCAAAGAAGCTAAGCCAGAAGGGTCAAAGGGCAAATTCATCAAAGAGTTATTTTTAAACACTACCATGGGACAGTCAGTTCTGGTTGGAAGTGACTGTCTATAACGATGCCAATAAAAAATCTGTAAAATGAACAGGGATCAAAAATGTGATGCCGTCTCTTCTCTCAAAGAGGGATTGCTCAACAACAGCTTCATTGTCATAGTGCATTACTGCGGTATGAGTGACAAGCAAATTTATGATATGAGAGTTGCTCTCAAAGCAAAAAATTGCAGCATGAAGGTCATAAAAAACACGCTAGCAAAAATAGCTGTAAAGGGAACGGAATTCGAAGCTCTTGAAAGTTATCTTGTCGGTCCAACCGCAATTTTATATTCAACTGATCCGGTTGCTCTGGCAAAGATATTATCTGATACAGCGAAACGGGTATCTTCTTTGAAAATTCAGATCGGATATTTGAATCAGCTGCTTATCAAAGAGAGTGTTGTGAGCGATCTAGCGAAACTCGGATCTCTCGAAGATGTAAGGGCAAACTTTATCGGTAAGATAAACGCTGTTGCATCGAATTTTTTAAGAATTGTCAAAGCTCCAAGTGAGGGCAATGCTTCTTCTTTTTCCAATTCATCTTCTAACTAGTTTTTAATCAACAAACCAAATAGGTACAAAATGTCCGCTAATCTTGAACAATTAACTGAAACCTTATCTTCCTTAACAATTCTTGAGCTTGCTGATTTAAGCAAGAAATTGGAAGAAAAATGGGGAGTATCTGCCGCTTCCTTTGCCGCTCCAGCTGCCGCTGTAGCCGCTGTTGAAGAAGTAAAAGATAGCTTCGAAGTGGTACTAGTATCTGCCGGAGAGAGTAAAATCAATGTCATTAAAGAGGTAAGAGTTATTACCGGCCTTGGTTTGAAGGAGGCTAAAGATTTGGTCGAAGGTGCTCCAAAATCTCTGAAGCAAGATGTTGCTAAAGCAGAAGCTGAAGAAATAAAAAAGAAGCTAGAAGCTGTCGGTGCTAAAGTTGAATTGAAGTAATCCTATTTCCTTTGCATACCTTAGTTTTATTGCAGTTAGCCAGCTCGCCTGTAACGGCGGGTTGGTTTTGATCTGCTTAATATCATCAAGTTACCAAACTTTAATAAAACTAACCGTTATGTTGTTAAGGTTCACTCAGCACATAACAATTCATCTTAATGCCAGATTTAAACAAAGTTTGAATCTGGTTCTATATTTCCCAAATCTTTACTTCTCACTTCTTACTTACACCGAGAGAGTTTCGAGCAGATTCTTAATGCAACGTTAAAAAATAATTCAGATGACTCAAATCAGTAATTTCGATCGAGTTCTTTTCAGAAAAAGTTTCAGTAGCAATACAGACAGAGAGTCAATTCCTCATCTAATATCACTCCAAAAGGAATCCTACAAAAGATTCTTACAAGCCGACGTTAAGCCAGAAGAGCGCGAAAATACAGGTATACAATCTGTTTTTAACTCTTTCTTTCCTCTTACTGACTCGTCGGAAACGATGAGTGTTGAATTTGTCAACTACTCACTTGGCTCATCAAAGTACGAATCTTCGGAATGTCTTTCTGCTGGTAGAACTTTCTCATCCCCTCTATTTGCACAATTGAGGCTGATCTTATGGCATCGTGGTGATAGTTCTTCTGCCAGAGAAATTAAATCAATCAAAGAACAAGAAGTTTACCTTTGCGATATTCCGCTGATGACTGAGACGGGAAGTTTTATTGTTAATGGCGCAGAACGAGTGATAGTATCGCAAATGCGTAGAGCCCCTGGAGTTTTTTTCGATAGTGAAAATATCAAATTATCGGGTTCAAAATCTTACACCGCCAAGATCATACCACATATTGGCTCATGGCTTGATTTTGAATTCGATAGCAAGGATATCATCTATTTTCGTGTCGACAAAAAAAGGAAAATCCCGGTATCGTCCCTACTGAGAGGAATTGGCATGAATGCCGAAATGATAATTAATTCCTTTTACGAAGCGGTTGATATTTTTCTAACAAAAAACGGCTGGGCATTAAAATTTGATCATGAATTATTCCTGAACAAAAAGGCTCCTCACGACATGATTTGCGCCAATAGCGGAGAATTAGTTTTGCAAGAGGGGACAAAAATAACTCGTAAAATTCTAGAAAAACTAAAAGAAGACAAATTCAGCCATTATCTTTTTACAAATGACGTTGTTTTGGGTTACATCGTAGCTAAAGATTTAGTAGAATCTGACACGGGAGAAATATTGTTGGAAGCTGGAAGTATCGTAACCCCAGAGAGTTTAGAAATTCTTCAAAAGCTTCATTTTAAAACAATCTCAGTTGTTAACCCTAGCAGGTCAGATATTGGTCCGTACCTTTACAACACCATGCTGGTCGATAAGAGTCGTGATCAAAAAGAGGCTTTATACGACATCTATAAAGCAATCAGATTGGGAGAGGTTCCATCGTCTCTTGAAGTTGCTAAGAGTTATTTTGAGAATCTATTTTTCTCAGATGCTAGATATAATCTTTCCGATGTCGGAAGAATGAAGATGAACCATCGTCTAGCTCTCAATGTAAATCCTGACTTACTCTACCTAACAACAGAAGATGTAAAACAAACCATCAGGATTCTTGGCCTAATAAAACATAATGATTTAAAAACTGACGATGTCGATAATCTGGCAAATCGTAGAGTGCGTGCAGTTGGAGAGTTGATAGAAAACCAATTACGCATCGGAATGGCGCGTATAGAAAAATCCATTATGGAAAAAATGAACTCGGTAGAGTTGGATACCATAATGCCTCAAAGTTTAATTAACTCAAAACCCCTCATTACCGCAATCAAAGATTTCTTTGCTACATCGCAGCTTTCTCAGTTTATGGATCAGACGAATCCATTAGCTGATATTACCCATAAACGTAGACTATCTGCACTCGGTCCTGGGGGCCTAACGCGCGAGAGGGCTGGTTTTGAAGTACGAGATGTGCACCCAACTCATTACGGAAGAATTTGTCCGATTGAAACTCCAGAAGGTCCAAATATCGGTTTGATTAACAGCTTGGCAACCTACGCCAGAGTTAACAATTACGGGTTTATTGAAACTCCTTATCGCAAGATAGAGGGAGGCAGAATAACAAATGAAGTCAAATATCTTTCCGCAATGGAAGAGGTTGGTTTTGCTATAGCTCCTTCAACTGTTGAAATTGATGATAAAGGGCGAATCAAATCTGATCTGGTTAGCTGTCGCAAGAACGGAGAGTTTGTCATGTTATTGCCGGAAAAAATCGATTACATCGATGTTTCAACAAAGCAGATCGTATCAATTGCAACAACACTAATTCCATTCCTTGAGAATGATGACGCTAATCGAGCATTGATGGGTTCAAACATGCAACGTCAGGCGGTACCGTTACTTAAACCAGATGCACCATTAGTTGGTACTGGTATGGAATCTGTAATTGCCGAAGATTCTGGCGCTGCTGTTCAGGCGAAAAGAGATGGTATCGTTAAGTTTGTAGATGCTTCAAGAATCGTAATTGAATCCGTGGAAGATGGATCGCCTCACATCGATGTTTATAGGTTAGCAAAATATGTTCGAACCAACCAAGACACTTGCATTAACCAGAGGCCGACTGTTGAGATTGGTGACGAGGTTACGGCTGGTCAAATTATTTCAGACGGACATAGTATAGCCGATGGAGAAATAGCGCTTGGTAAAAACGTGCGCGTTGCCTTCATGCCATGGAATGGTTATAATTTTGAAGATTCCATCATCATTTCAGAGAAGCTGATTGTCGATGATACATTTACCTCAATTCATATCGAAGAGCTAGAAATAGTTGCGCGCGATACCAGGCTTGGACCCGAAGAAATCACTCGTGATATTCCAAATGTTAGTGAAGAAGTTCTGGCAAAGCTTGATGAAGAGGGAATAATTCACATTGGCGCCGAAGTAAAAGTCGGAGATTTATTGGTTGGTAAAACGACTCCAAAAAGTGAGTCTCCAATGACTCCGGAAGAAAAATTACTTAAAGTAATATTTGGTGAAAAAGCATCTGATGTAAAAGATTCTTCTCTCTATGCATCAGCCGGTGTCAGTGGCACTGTTGTAGACGTAAAAATTTTCTCCAGAAAGGGTATCGAAAAGGACGAGCGCTCAGTCTACATAGAGATGCAGCAAATAGAAGGTCTATCAAAAAACAAAAATCTTAAACTTTCGTTTTTTGAAACTTCTCTAAAAGAGGCTTTAGTTAATCTTTTCAACGAAAAAAAATTAGCCATAGCTATCGATAAATTAAAAGCCAAGTCAAAGCTAGATCTCAAATCACTTAACTCCCTATCAAAACATTATTTGTTCAAGGTTGTAGTTGATGATACTAAAGCTATGAACGAAGCGGAGCGCCTTATCTCTTCTTACAACAAGAAGGTTAGCGTCATCGAGAAAGATTTTAATGATCGAGTTGCTCGCATCAAGTCTGGTGATGAGTTGGGGCAGGGCGTTTTAAAGATAGTTAAGGTCTACATAGCTTCGAAATATCATCTACAGCCAGGTGATAAGATGGCGGGTAGACACGGAAATAAAGGTGTAGTTTCTAAAATCGCGCCAATTGAAGATATGCCTTATTCTATCGACGGAGAGCCGGTTGACATAGTTCTGAACCCTCTTGGCGTTCCATCTCGTATGAATATCGGACAGATTTTGGAAACCCACCTTGGCTTTGCATCGAAAGAGCTCGGAAAGCAAGTCGCCCAAATTCTTGATCAAATTGCAGAAAACAAAAATGAATTCGTTAAAAAATTAAGAAGTAAAATTTTAGAGATTTACTCTGCAGAGCATGAGATGAAAAAAATCTCTGCGATGAAAGATGATGACCTAATTAAATTTGCTTCAACCCTTAAAAAGGGCGTTCGTTTTGCAACTGGAATTTTTGAACAAGCCAAAGAAGAATATGTAACTAAGTTGTTAGACATTGCTGGAGTTGACAGCTCCGGTCAGATCACGCTTTTCGACGGTAAAACGGGTGAAAAGTTTGATCGTAATGTGACGGTTGGCTATATCTACATGCTTAAATTGCACCATCTAGTCGACGATAAAATACATGCCAGATCTATTGGTCCTTACAGTTTAATAACTCAACAACCTCTAGGCGGAAAATCGCATTTTGGTGGTCAGAGATTTGGTGAAATGGAATGTTGGGCATTGCAAGCATATGGTGCTGCATACTCTCTGCAAGAGATGTTAACCGTAAAATCAGATGATGTAGTTGGTAGGATTAAAATATACGAATCTATCATTCAGGGTAACCAAAACTTCAATTGTGGCATACCGGAATCATTCAACGTGATGATTAAAGAGGTCAGATCTCTTGGTCTTAATATTGAGTTGATAGAAGAGTAAATCCAGTTTAGTAAACATTGCAAACCTATGTCAGCTGAGCTTTCGTAGGTTTTTAAAATTTTAGTGTTTTTTCATGTCATTAGCAGGAACTTCATCTCACGGCCTTCTCAGCGTTACATCTAACAACTCTGTAGATTTGTTAGATTTTAACGCAATTAAAATCTCCATTGCTGATCCTGAAAAAATTAGATCATGGTCTTTTGGTGAAGTATCTAAACCAGAAACCATTAATTATCGTACCTTCAAACCAGAAAGAGACGGTTTGTTTTGTGCAAGAATCTTTGGCCCAATCAAAGATTACGAATGTCTTTGTGGAAAATATAAGCGCATAAAATACAAAGGTATAGTTTGCGAAAAATGCGGTGTTGAAGTCACGTCATCAAAAGTAAGAAGAGAAAGAATGGGGCATGTAGAGCTGGCTGCTCCCGTTACTCACATATGGTTTTTAAAATCCCTCCCATCACGCATCAGTACCATCCTAGGCACTACGCTGAAATCTATAGAAAAAGTTATTTATTTTGAGTCTTACATCGTAACGGATGGTCTAACTTCTCCACTTGAAGACGGAGAAATCCTGACAGAAGATGAATATGAGAAAATGCAGGAAGAGCACGGATATGGTAGCTTTGTGGCTGAAATGGGTGCGGAAGCAATACAGAAATTACTACAAAAACTCGATTTAAAAAAAATACAAAAGCAATTACGCGAAGATCTGAGTGAGCAAACATCGGAAGTTAAGCGTGAAAAAATAATCAAAAGATTAAAGTTAGTCGAACAATTCCTTGAGTCTGGTAACAAGCCAGAGCACATGGTAATGACTGTACTGCCAGTCATACCGCCAGACATTCGTCCTCTTGTTATGCTGGACGGAGGTCGTTTTGCTACATCAGATTTAAATGAACTTTATCGTCGCGTCATTAATCGTAACAACCGTTTAAAAAGATTAACAGATCTTGGTGCTCCGCAAATCATCATTAAAAATGAAAAGCGCATGCTACAAGAGTCGGTGGATGCGCTACTTGATAATGGTAGATCTGGTGCAGTTGTAAAAAATTCTAATAAAAAACCTTTCAAGTCTTTAAGTGACATGTTGAAAGGTAAGCAAGGTCGCTTCCGTCAAAACCTTCTAGGTAAGCGCGTTGATTATTCTGGTCGTAGTGTGATCGTGGTTGGTCCAGAGTTAAAACTTCACCAATGTGGGTTACCGAAAAAAATGGCTTTGGAATTATTCAAGCCTTTCATTTATTCCAAGCTTGAGCTTTACGGTAAATCGCCATCCATTAAAATTTCTAAGAAGATGGTTGAATCAGAAAGACCAGAAGTGTGGGACATGCTTGACGAAGTAATCAAGGAGCATCCAGTTTTGTTAAACCGCGCGCCAACTTTGCACAGACTTGGTATTCAAGCGTTCGAACCCGTTCTTACGGAAGGAAAAGCGATCCAGTTGCATCCGCTGGTATGTACAGCTTTCAACGCAGACTTTGACGGCGATCAGATGGCCGTTCACGTTCCTCTTTCTATCGAAGCACAAGTCGAAACTCGCGCTTTAATGATGTCCACAAACAACATCCTCAGCCCAGCAAGCGGCAAACCGATAATCGTTCCATCGCAGGATATTATCCTTGGCCTGTATTATATGACGATGGAAGATCGCGTTGTGAAGAAGGATGTAAAACCATACATTATCGCTGATATTTACGAGTTGGACCATGCTCTTAATAACAAAAGCATTACTCTTCACGACAAAATAACTTATCGCTTTATTACAAAAGACGTTCATGGAGAAAAAATCTTTCAAAGAGCGGAGACAACGCCAGGACGCGCACTACTTTACGACATACTTCCCGGTGCAATGAAGAGTGATTTTGAAATTGTAAATAAAGCGATGACAAAAAAGGCGGTTACTAGCCTAATTGACAACGTGTACCGCAATTGTGGTCAAAAAGAAACCGTCATGTTTTGTGATCGTATAATGTCGCTAGGTTTTAAGAACGCTTGCTCAGCTGGTATTTCCATCGGTAAAGATGACATGATTATTCCACCCGGCAAGCAGAAGCATGTCGCTGAGTCTTTTGATAAGGTTAAGAAGCTAGAAAAACAATATCGCGAAGGGTTAATTACAGCAGGTGAGCGTTACAACAAAGTAGTGGATGAATGGACGCATTGTACTGATAAAATTTCACGTGAAATGATGGGAGTTATTTCAGCTTACTCATCTCCATCCACAGCGAATTCAATCTACATGATGGCTGACTCTGGCGCCAGGGGATCTGAAAGCCAAATCAAACAAGTCGCTGGTATGAGAGGTTTGATGGCGAAACCCTCAGGAGAAATCATAGAAACGCCGATTGTTTCTAATTTTAAAGAAGGGTTAAGTGTGATGGAGTATTTCATCTCTGCGCACGGTGCGCGTAAAGGTTTAGCCGATACTGCGTTAAAAACCGCCAACTCCGGTTATTTAACTAGAAGGTTAGTTGATGTATCGCAAGATTGTATCATCATCGAAGAAGATTGCGGTTCTGATGAGGGTGTATTGCTAGAAAATATAATTGATGATGGAAGGGTGATATCACCTCTTTCAGAGCAAGTACTTGGGCGCATTCCGTTAAAAGATGTAAAAACCAATGATGGTAAGAAAGTTATTGTTAAGGCTGGTTCAGTGATAGACGAGGCTCTATCTGATGAAATAGAAAAGTTTGAAATAAAATCTATTGTCTCGCGTTCAGTTCTTACGTGCAAAACTCACAACGGCGTTTGTATCAAATGCTATGGTCGTGACCTGGCAACTGGACATATTGTAAGTATTGGTGAAGCTGTAGGCGTGGTCGCGGCTCAGTCAATTGGTGAGCCTGGAACTCAGCTTACAATGAGAACATTCCATATCGGTGGTGCTGCTCAAAGAGGCACAGAGCAGTCGGCAATATCTGCAATTTCTGATGGTAAGGTCAGAATTTCTGACAAGGGAACGATCATTAATCGTGACGGAAGAATTGTCGTAATAAGTAGAAATTCTGAAATCACCTTAATCGATAGTGATCAAAAAGAAATCCATAGTTACAAACTTCCGTACGGTTCAACCATTACTCACAAAGATGGATCTCTAGTTAACAAGGGAGACCATCTAGCAGAATGGGATCCTTACAACATTCCCGTTGTTGCTGAGGTGGATGGCATTATCAAATATGAAGATTTGGCTGAAAATATTTCTCTTCGTGAAAAGATCGAAGAGTCAACTGGCGTTTCAACCAAAATCGTCATGGATTGGAAACAATACAGCAAGCAAGAATTAAAGCCAAGGCTTACCATCATTGGTCGCAAGGGTGACGCTGCGAAGGAGTATGTCCTCTCTATCAGTACTGTAATAGGCGTTTCCAGCGGTGATGAAATAAAAGCGGGTGATATCATTGCCAGAATTCCAAAAGAGTCGTCAAAGACACGCGACATTACGGGGGGTCTTCCACGCGTTGCTGAATTGTTTGAAGCCAGAAAACCAAAGAATGCTGCTGTGATGAGTGACATAGATGGTCGTATCGAATTCGGAAAAGATTACAAAACGAAGAGACGCATCATTGTAAGGTCGGAAGATGCTTCACTAGAGCCGGTTGAATACAGTATTTCAAAGACCAAACATCTTTTTGTTGGAGAGGGTGATTTTGTAAAGAAGGGTGATTTGCTGGTCGATGGAAATTTTGTTCCACACGATATTTTACGCATACTAGGAATGCGCGCCTTCAGAAACTACATGGTCAATGAAGTGCAAAAAGTTTATCGTATGCAAGGCGTTAAAATTGACGATAAGCATATCGAAGTGATTTTGAACATGATGCTCAAAAGGGTTGAGGTAGTAAACTCCGGAGATACAACGCTCTTAGTCGGTGAATATGTTGATCGTGACGTGCTTGAAGAAATCAATGTCAAAACAATTGCGCAAAATCTGAAGCCAGCACAATCAGCTCCAGTTCTACTCGGTATTACGAAAGCTTCTCTTCAAACGAAGTCATTTATTTCTGCTGCTTCGTTCCAAGAAACAACCCGAGTTTTAACTGACTCAGCGGTACAAGGCAAAATTGATAATCTGAAGGGGTTGAAAGAGAATATCATAGTTGGTAGACTGATTCCGGCTGGTACCGGACTTATCGCTGCAAAGTATCGCAAGATGGCAAGCGAAGAAAAAAATGCCGAAGTCTCTTAACCGTTTTTTGTCACTTCACCTAGGATTTTTTTTGAGAACTTATCGCTCTTTGGTTTTGTAACCTTAAAAGCCAAGTATCGCATCCGAGTGACTTGCAAGCAGATGTCAGTTTCTAATTCTCTATTTTAAAATCATGACCGACTTTCGTAACATAGCAATCATTGCCCACGTTGACCATGGTAAAACTACGATGATTGATGCGATGTTGCATCAAAGCGGCACTTTCCGTGCCAACCAACAAATCGAAGCACGCGTAATGGATAGCAACGATCTTGAAAAAGAGCGCGGTATTACGATCTTGGCTAAATGCACATCCCTGATTTGGAAGGATCACAAAATCAACGTGATTGATACCCCGGGACATGCCGACTTTGGCGGTGAGGTTGAGCGTGTTTTGTCCATGGCTGACAGCGCTTTGCTTTTAGTTGATTCTGCAGAAGGCGTGATGCCGCAAACAAAATTTGTCCTCGCGAAGGCTTTAGCTCTTGGTTTGAATCCTATCGTGATTATAAATAAAATTGACCGTCAAGATACTCGGCCGGATGAAGTTCTTAATGAAATTTTTGATTTGTTTGTGTCGCTTAATGCGAATGAAAAACAGTTAGATTTCCCAGTGCTTTATGCTGTTGGACGTGACGGATGGTGTGTTCGCGATATGCAAAAAGATGAGCGTAAGGATCTATCCCCGCTTTTTGATTTAATTTTAGAACATGTCGAGCCACCAAAATTTGATAAGGAAGCGCCATTCTCCATGTTGGCTACTTTGCTCGAAAGAAATTCTTACTTTGGCCGCATGCTAACTGGTCGTATTTACTCCGGCCGTGCAAAAAATTTGATGAGCTTTAAAGCTATAGATCTGAACGGAGTTGTAGTTGAGCAAGGGCGCTTAACAAAGCTGCACGTGTTTCGCGGCGTAGAAAAAATTCCAGTAGAAGAAGCTGAAGCGGGAGACATTGTCTCCATCGCTGGTCTAGAAAAAGCCTCAGTTTCTGACACGTTATGTGATTTATCAGTTTTAATCCCGATCAAATCCACACCGATTGATCCGCCAACTATGGCTATTACGATCAGCGTTAATGACTCTCCACTGGCTGGTCTAGAAGGAAGTAAGGTGACGTCACGCATGATCCGTGATCGTCTTTTTGCTGAAGCTGAAACCAATGTTGCAATCAAGGTTAAAGAGTCAGAAGCGAAAGATTCTTACGAGGTTGGAGGAAGGGGGGAGTTGCAACTTGGGGTTCTGATTGAAAATATGCGTCGTGAAGGTTTTGAGCTTTCAGTTTCAAGGCCACGGGTGCTTTTCAAAAAGGATGCAAGTGGTGGAATTCTGGAGCCGACAGAAGAGGTTGTGGTTGATGTTGATGATGCCTTTAGCGGAGTAGTCGTTGAAAAATTATCGTCCCGCAAAGGTGAGATGATGGATATGCGCCCATCAAGCGGGGGTAAAACTCGCATAATTTTTTATGTACCTTCGCGTGGTTTAATTGGTTATCAAAGCGAGTTTTTAACTGACACCAAAGGAAGTGGAGTATTGAACCGCATTTTTCATGATTATGTGCCTTACAAGGGTGACATGATTTCTAAGAAAAATGGTGCTCTGATTTCAACTGAAGCCGGAGAGGCGGTAGCTTTCGCGATTTGGAATTTGCAAGACCGCGGTACCATGTTCATCAAACCTCAGCAAAAAGTTTACGCTGGAATGGTAGTTGGTGAAAATTCCAAACAAGGTGATTTAGAAATCAACGTTCTCAAAGGTAAACAGCTTTCCAACGTCAGAGCTTCAGGTACTGACGAGGCAATCCGCCTGATTCCACCGCGCGAGCTAACACTGGAAGATATGATTACCTATGTAGGCGATGATGAGTTAGTTGAGGTTACGCCAAAATCACTTCGTCTGCGTAAAAAATTTCTAGATAGCAACGATCGCAAAAGATTTGGACGTAGCAAGGAAGCGAAGTTTGATTTTGTTTAATTGAGGGATCGCGTCCATTTGACCAAGTAGTCGAGTGGTATGCAGCTCACCGCAAGACGGGCGCCTAATTCGCGTCACGTAAAAACAACATTACCGAAGAACCTTAGTACAGAGCAGCATCGCGAATGCTGATTCTATTGCAGTTACAGACCTTCCGCTTTTTTACAAAACTCACTTTTCCTTAATTTAAACATCCATTCACCCATGGTTGCTAAAGTAAAAACTTTCTCCTTTCTTGGAATTGGCGTAGTTCCAATCGATGTTCAAGTTAAAATTTCACCGGGCAATACAATCTTCACCATCGTTGGCCTTCCAGACAAGGCTGTCGGAGAATCGAAAGAACGAGTCCGAGCCGCAATCCTTTCCACTGGCCTTCCGTGGCCATATGAAAAAATTACAGTCAACCTGGCCCCCGCAGATATTCAAAAAGAAGGAAGTCATTTTGACCTAGCAATTGCCATTGGTATCATGATTGAAATCGGAGTTCTGCAGCAAGATTTGGTCGATAATTTTTTTGTTTTAGGAGAGCTTCATCTCGATGGCTCAATTGCTCCTATTAGCGGCATCATTTCCGCAATGGTTGGTGCAAGTCGTCATCACTGTGGAATGATATGTCCAAAAGAAAATGGAGCAGAAGTCGTGTGGGCTAAGAGTCTCGAAGGAGTAGGTATTAAGAATACAGACATAGTTGCTGCTTCGCATTTACTTTCGCTAGTCAATCATCTTAAAGGTGAAGAGCTAATCTCTCTTCCGCAAGTTTTAGTAAAAATAACGGAAGAAAATTTAGAAAAATCCAAAGATTTGTCTGAAGTTAAAGGTCAGAAACTCGCAAAGCGCGCACTGGAAATTGCCTCTGCCGGAGGTCATAATTTGCTTCTAATCGGCCCTCCTGGAGCAGGAAAATCAATGCTCGCATCAAGGCTTACAGGTATTCTACCGCCACTTGAGTTATTCGAGATTCTAGAAATCAACATGATTCACAGTTTGAGTGGTAGAATTACGGACGGTAGATTGATTACCAAAAGGCCATATTTCGATCCCCATCATTCGTGCTCAATGCCAGCAATGGTTGGAGGGGGTGCCAAAGCTAAACCGGGAGAAATTTCCTTAGCTCACAACGGAGTGTTATTTTTAGACGAGTTGGCGGAATTCCCGCGTCAAGTTTTAGATTCTTTACGTCAGCCAATGGAAACTGGTAATATCAGTATTTCGAGAGCCAATTCTCACATCACTTATCCCGCAAATTTTCAACTTATTGCAGCGATGAATCCATGTCGCTGCGGCTATCTTGGAGATGCCGTGCGTCAATGTAAAAGAGCTCCGTTATGTGGAGAAGAGTATAGAGGAAAAATTTCTGGACCACTGCTAGATAGAATTGATATCGTCATCAATGTCTCACAAATTTCTCATGAAGAAATTTTTTCCTCCAATCAATCAAATGAAGAATCTTCAAGTGACATTCTATCCAGAGTAACTAAGGCCAGAGAGTTACAGAAAACAAGATATGACGATGAAATGGAGTTAAAAAACTTACCAAAAATTAACTCAAAAATTGAAGGGAAAATGATCGAGAAATTTTGTAGTCTTGATTCAGAATGCCAAAAAATTTTAAAAAATTCCGTTGAGAAAATGCATAGCTCAATGCGCGGAGTTACTAAAATTTTGCGTGTAGCAAGAACTATTGCAGATCTTGATAATGCTGAAAATATCCAGTCTGATCACTTGCTTGAAGCGATTTCTTACAGAAGAAAAATCTAGATATGTCGCCGAAGTGGGTATCTCTAATGTACGGGATAGTGGGGGTGTCAAAAAGATTTAGGAGTTCTCCAGGACTTTTATTAGATTAATAGGGCTCGTAGATATAATCATTTGGATCGTAATATTCTGAAGCGAGAACTTCGATTACGCAATCATTGGTAAAATTTTCCATCAGGTGCCAATCTTCCGGCATCAAAACCAGACATTTCGTTGGATCATCCAGAATAAAACTTTCCTCTTTCCTTCCGTCGTGATTGCGAACCAAGCAACTGCCGTTAAGACAGATCATGGCTTGCATGGTTTTTTTATGTCGATGTTTTCCGCGAATAACATTTTCTTTCGTGCCATAAATGTGAAAAACCCTTTTGATTTTGAATGGTAAAATCGAGTCCTCTATCGCAACCAAACTCCCCCTGCTATCAGTGGAACTTTTTAAGTTAATGAGATGCGCCATGATGATAAATATTCTTAATTAAATTTTTGTTTCTGCTGGTAAAAGCGAGTCTGATTTTTTGCGATAGTTTCAGTTTTATTTCCTGCCTTGGTACCCACTTACCATCCGCTTTCGTATTGATCATTTTGATTGCCAGACCAAGTGAATCCAGGTATGTCCTGTAAACCAAATCAACTAACGATTTACTGATTTTATAATTTGTTCCCGCAATCTGTGCAATTATTTTAGCGTTGTTGTGAGAAAATTTCAGACTATGAAAGTGGTAGAAAACCAGTTCAAATTTTATCTGAGACAATCTTTCTTCGCAGAAGATTTTATTTTCAATCTGGCTAAAATCGTATTGCGAAACGTTCCACGGCGCAACCCCTCCTCCTAAATTTTTCAACTCATGAACTGATCCAAATTTTGTAACCCAATCATCCAAATATTTCTGATCACCAAATTTACCATTTTCTGGTTCCTCAAAACACCATTCTATACACCGTTCGCGCCACCATTTAAGGACTTCTAACCCAAGATTATTTTTTCTAAAACTAACAAATTGAACGCAATATTTTCCTGAAATTTTTGATTGATCATGCTCCTTGCTATAGCGATGCTCAGTGATTAGAACTGATTTTTCACCAATTTCGTCAAGCAAAACTTTTGGATCAGAAAAGAAGAAAATATCTGCATCAAGATAAGTACAAAGTTCAACATTGTAATTTTGTAAAACATAAAGCACCGTTGAGGGAGTGCATGTCCAACAATATTCAGCCTTATTCCTGCTTGGTTTTATGGCCAATAGTTTCTCATCCTCAAATTCATTAAGTGTGACAATGGTTGCTTTTGCAAGAGACAATGATTTAAGGATCGAAGCTGATTGGTCATCAAAAGCAAAGATGTAGAGATGAAAATTATTGCATACCTTTTCTAGCGAGTGGTACATTGCCAAGCCGCGCGAAAGGTAGTTCGAGTCAAACAGAGTGCAAAAATTGATTACCATGTGATTTAAATTTTTCTTTTAGAATCTGTCCCAAATCTTTTTAAGCATGAAATCTTCTGACTAAAGAACTAAAACCTAGTTTTGTAGGAATTTAATATATCATAAAATTTATGAAAAAAATCGTAATTACATACTTAATTTTGTTTCTTGCTTCTAGTCAATCCATGGCCGTTGAAGAAGGGAAATTTACACCAGATGATGTCAAAAAATTTGTTGAAGAAATAGGAAATAAAATTGTTGGTATCGCAAATGAAACTAGCGCTTCTGAAACTAAAAAAAGAGAAAAAATTATTGCAGCAATAGACGAAGTAATTGACACAAATTGGATCGCTAAATTTGTTTTGGGTAAAAATTACAAAATTGCTACAGATGAACAGAAAAGTAGCTTCATCAAGTTATACCGGGGCTTCATGATTAATACTTACGGTCCAAAATTCAAAAATTATAATGGTCGTAGATTTACAGTGAGCGATGTGGCTGTGCAAAATGGATTCTACATCGCGAAGGCGGAATTTCTTCCAAGAGAATCTAACGTCGCGATCTCAGTCGATTTTAGAGTCAAAGAAAAAGAGGGGAGGTTGATGGTTCTAGACTTTGTTGCCGAAGGAGTAAGTTTGATCGAAACTCAAAGATCAGAGTTTAATTCGGCTATTTCGCAAAAAGGCATGGATAAATTCTTGGAAGATTTTGCTGCTAGGGTAAAAATCTTGTCAGCCTCTAAAAAATAAAATATGGACAAGTTTAAAAAAAACAGAAATGCGTTACTCGATTTACCGAGACCAAAAGCGGTAATTTTTGATTGGGATAATACTTTGGTTGATACTTGGCCATTGATTCAAACCGCTATCGATGGTACAATGCAGGAGATGGGCAAGGAAGTTTGGGGATTGGAAAAAGTTAGAAATACGGTTCACAAATCAATGCGCGAATCATTTCCAGAAATTTTCGGCAATGATTGGCAGAAGGCGGGAGAAATTTACAAAAATACTTACCGCTCAATTCATGCAAAGATTCAACTGCTGCAAGGATCTTTAGAGCTCATTGCAACATTAGAAAGTCTAGGAATTTTGCAATTTGTGGTAAGTAACAAGATAGGCATAACTTTGCGCAAAGAAGCTGCATTGATTGGTGTAGATAAGAAATTTTTTGCACTAGTCGGAGCGGGTGATGCCTCTTCTGATAAACCTAGTAAAGAACCGGTTGAATTGGCTATTCTTGGCTCCGATCTTGATCCTCAGAAAGACGAGATTTGGTTTATCGGTGACACGGTATCCGATGTGGAATGCGCTTACAACTCGGGCTGCAGACCTTTGATCTATGGACATTCCGGTTCTGAAATTTCCCAAACAATTCCTGCAAAATTATTATCGGAAGGTAAAAATAATCTTGGTGTGATACCGATTTACTTCGACCATCTAGAGTTGGTGCGCTACTTACTTAAGTTTGAAAATGGGCTTTAAAAAACAACCCCCCTTCAATCCTCTCCTCTGGCCTGACGCCTCTGATCATCACGCTCTTTGATTGTCTCTCTCTTGTCGTAAATCTTTTTGCCACGACCGATTCCGATTAGAACTTTGGCAAAATTCTTTTTAAAAAAAATTTTTAAAGGAATCGCGGAGTAACCTTTCATCTGCATTTTTCCGATGATTTTTTCTAACTCTTTTTTGCGTAGTAAAATTTTTCTTGGTCTTTTTGGTTCGTGGTTGAAGCGATTTGCGCCTTTATATTCGCTGATATTGCAATTGATTAAAACCAAATCTCCTGACATCTCAGCTACATAGGATTCTGTGATATTTACTTTACCTTCACGAACTGATTTTACCTCACTCCCAAGCAACATTATTCCAGCCTCGATTTCTTCCTCGATTTCGTAATTAAAATGTGCCTTACGGTTAAGTATTTGCGTGTTACTCATTTGTATTTTTTGTACTGATGTACCCCTCGCATCACTATGTTGAAGGTAAGCAGCTTGTTTGATTTGGTGTTAGAAATGTCTGAATGTCGCACTGTGGCGGTTAGAAGTTTTTGCTCATCCTCCTTGTAGGAAAGATATTGGTAATCTTCGCTGTTGTAGGGATGATCTTCAAAATACATTTCGGTTTCAAGCTTTCCGAATTGAGTATGATAGACATTCATGTTAATGTGCGGAGCTCGTCCAGGATTAGATCCTGGCATGATTGTAATGAAATGATAATTTCCCAAATTGTCAGTTACGGTACGTCCAGACATGTTGAAAAACTTATCAACATATTGGCTATTTGACTCAAGAAGACTGTGATATTTTCCTGCTGCGTTAGTCTGCCAAATTTCTATTATTGCCCCGTCTATTGGGATGCCGAATGAGTCAGTTACCACTCCCTGCACGAATATTATTTCACCAAATGAGTGGTAAAATGCCCCAACTTTTTTTGCTAAATTATTGGTTGTAGAGAATTTTTCCGGCATTGATAGATCTGCCGTAAAGAAGCGCGAAGGTGTTGGCATGTGTGGCTCGAAGGGAGCTAAGGTAGTTCGAAGAATTTCTGGATTAGAGGAATCTTCCCTGTGTCTAGGTATGACAGAAATATTCTCGCTGGGAATAATGCTACTAATTTCTTCGCTGCTATTGCTGTTAAAATTTCTAACACAGGAAGTTTCAAATAAGAGAGTGATTACGCCTAACACGATTGATATTAACAACTTTGCCCTGATCAAGCAAAACCGCCGATTTCTACTTCTTATTGTGCGCCAAAATGGATATTTATTAAACCCAGATACGTCATTAGAATTGCCGCGATCTTGCGCTAAGCCAGGATTCTTCTGATTCGGATCGAGAACCGCACCGACTGTGTATATTTCATACTCTGAGGAGCGGAAGCGCAGAGCCGAGTCGGAAGAATCCTGGCTTAGATAGTGAGAGCACGGCAATTCTAATGACGTATCTGGGTTAAACATCAAACCGTCGGTAAAGTTACCCCAACCTGCCCCATATACTTGCCGTTGCGCATGTCGTACGAGGTATTGCAAGGTCTGTCACCTTTAAAAAATAAAAACTGACACACACCTTCAAAGGCATAAATTTTTGCCGGCAAAGGTGTGGTGTTAGAAAATTCAAGAGTTACATGCCCTTCCCATCCTGGTTCCAGAGGGGTTACGTTCACTATGATACCGCATCTGGCGTAGGTCGATTTGCCAACGCAAATCACCAGCACATCTTTTGGAATTCTAAAATATTCTACCGTACATCCAAGAGCAAAGCTATTTGGCGGGATTATGCAAACATCAGCAGTACGACTAACGAAACTATTTTCAGAAAAATTTTTTGGATCAACAACGGCTGAGTCGATATTGGTAAAAATTTTGAATTCGCTAGATACGCGGGCATCATATCCGTAGGAAGAATTTCCGTAAGAAATGATTTTATTGCCTTTACTATCCAACCTTACCTGATCTGGCGCAAACGGCTCGATCATTTTTTGTGTTTGCGCAAGATCTGATATGGATTTGTCAGAGAGAATTGTCATGTTTTATGAATCTTTTTTGAGAATTTTTTTGTTGTTTTTCCTTCGAAAGGATTTTCGCTTTTACGTAGCACTAGACGTATTGGAGTAAATGCAAGATCAAAATATTCTCGTAAAGAATTTACCAAATAGCGTTGATACCCACCCTCTAGAGGCTTGATATGATTGGTAAAAACCGCAAATGTCGGGGGACGTTTTTTAATTTGTGTCACATATTTTAATTTAATCGCCTTTCCCTTAAACATTTTCGGAGCATGCGTTATCTCCGCTATCTTTAACCACTCAAACAGTTTTGCTGTCGGAATGTAAGTTTGCCATTGATCATAACTCTTTAGTGCAAAGCTCAAAAGTTTCTCCACATTGTAACCAGTTTTAGCAGAGATCCCAACTATTCCTGCCCCATCAATTTCAGGAAAAACTGCTTGGATTTGTTTCCGCACTTCACGTAAAAACTCCTCCTTATCACGCGAAACCGAATCTATTTTATTGATCGCAAAAACTATCGCGCGACCTTCTTTTAAAACTTCAGAAGCTAAGGCAACATCCTGATGATCCAGAAGCGAATTCGCATCAAGCAGCAATATTACCACTTGCGCAAAACGTATTGCTCTAAAGCTATCAGCGGCAGAGAGTTTTTCTAAACCTTCGATGATATTGGCTTTCTTTCTGATCCCAGCTGTGTCTATGAAGCGAATTTTTTGACCGAGAATTTCATGATCAATAGCAATTGAATCGCGTGTAATGCCGGCCTCGGGACCGACGATCATTCTTTCTTGCCCTAAAATTTTATTTAATAAAGTTGATTTACCAGCGTTCGGTCTGCCTATGATCGCGATTTGTAACTGCGATTTTTCATCGTCATTTTCTTCGTTAAGATGAGAAAATTTCTTTTCATATTCTTCAATTTCAGGTGCAATTTTTTCATATAAATCACCAAATCCCAACTTGTGTTCAGACGAGATTGCAACTGGCTTGTCGAAGCCTAGTCGGTAATATTCCTTTGCAAAAGTCTCATGATTAAAATTTTCACATTTATTGACTAAGAGGATGGTTTTCTTACCCGCCTTCCTGATCCATTTTGAAAAATGTAAATCCTTTTGGGTAACTCCGTCTTGTCCATCAATCACAAATAAACACAAATCAGCATCCGCAACCGCAAGCGCTGTTTGCTCAACCATTCTTTCTTCTAAAGTTTTTTCTGATGCGAGATCGCCAAAAGAATTTGGGCGGAATTCATTTTCTAAACCCGCAGTGTCAATCGCGATAAATTCAAGCGGGCCGAGTTTGGCCCTGGCTTCTTTACGATCTCGCGTCACGCCAGGCCTGTTATCCGTAATGGCAAAACTTTTTCCGATTAGCTTGTTGAACAAAGTTGATTTGCCAACATTTGGTCTTCCTATGATTGCGATCTTGAACATGATTTGTATTTATTTTAGTAACCTCTGAAATCCCAGTTTTTCAAAGGTTACTTTATGTGGTGATCACAAATTTTTGAATGAAAGAGTCACGTTGTAAGTTTTTTGTGGCCTTAACTGATCACTAGGGTTCATCTCTACTACCGAAATCCCGAATGTTACGCAACAGCCGCTACGATTAATACCATAGGATCGAGATATGATTCTGTCGCGAGCAATATCTTTGGAAATGGTGGCAGAAAGTTGGACTTTTTTAGTTATATTCACTTTAGATGAGATTGATGCTTGCTCTATCTCATTAGGATTTTGCTTACTTTTTCGCAGTAGAAGATAGCCGACTGAGGCTGTAAAATATTCAGAATTAAATGAGCTGGATACTTGATTTACATCGTTTCGATAGTCGGACTGATCCAATTGAAACGAATAGATAATCGAGAAATATTTTTGCGCCACATATGAGGCCTGTCCAACTACGCTTGATTTGTTATCCTCTGCAAATCCTCTAATTGCAACATCTTGTACTTCCTCACTTCTTTTGTAGCTCTGCCCCGCAATTAATCCAAATTCTCCGTAATAGTTAAAAAGCGATGTTTTTGCACCGTAGCTTATACGCTCTCCCGCTTCGTTTCTATCAAAACCTGCGATACGATCCGTCACGAATAAATTACTGATCGTAAGTTCAGAGCTGTTACTGTCTTCGTTTGGCAATTTGCCGACATCGGTTTTGTATGAACTGGCAACAAAGTTTGCCATAGGTTCAAACATGAAAGCGCTAGATCTATTCTTTTTGATCAGAGGCAATTTCCAATTAAGTGATATTTCGGGCTTATAGGTTGTGGCTACGTTATCGTAATTATTATTTCGTTCCTGATGTTTGAAATTGTTTTCAACCGAGTAAAAATCACCCTGGAATTTTGAGTCAACATTGAATAAATTTCCCTGAAAATTTAATGGAAGATTTACCTCTGGAGTCAAAGAGGCGCGACGATATTGCAAACCGTCTACGCGCATTAAACTTACCGCATTTGATGATAGAGAGAATCTTTCATTAAATAATCTTGGCTTGCTTTCGATGTAAGAATCTAATTCTGGTAAAGCTGTCACTGCTGATTTTTCTGCTGTTGGAAATTCCAATTCTTGAATTCTGATGGTTTTGATCGCGTGATAATCGCGGCCATGAATGTAATCAAGATTGACCCTGGAAACGGTATACCCTACATAGTTGAAATTGTAGTCGCGGTAATAGTTTCGATCTCCGACATTGTTAATCGCAAAATCTAAACCGGAATTTTTAGTAAAGTCGAATAGGCCTTTACTAAGAAGGCCGAAGCGATATTCTTTAGTGGCTTTGTTCGCAGAATTCAGAGTTGTTGAATTTGTTTTCAACTGGTTATTAGCAAGGTTTAAATCGACGTTATACTCACCGTAAGCAGTTTCGTGACGGAAGTCATTTGCAATCATTTTTTGAGCACTATCGATAGCAAAGAATGGCGTAGTTACTAAATCCATATGTGGTGCTATGTTAGTATAATACGGAGTTCTAATACCAAGACCGAGGTTAGTACTTTTTGTATAGTATGGCGCCAAGAATCCTGATTGCCTTTTTCTTGCTGGAAGCGGACTTTGAATAAATGGTGTGTAGAATACGGGTATGTCATATATCCTAATAACTCCACCCTTACTTCTAGTCATTTCATCTCCACGATCAATCGTGGTCTCTCTCGATTTAATCGAAATAACATCTCGTTTTTTTCCAGCTAATTCATAATTTTCTTCGATGTCTGGATTAGGACAAATGGAATAAATCGGATTCTTTAATACTGTAATTATCGGGCTTCGACGTTCGATTTGAGGAGATGAGAGATACGAGCCATCGTTAAGAATAATTTTTCCGTTAAAGAATTTTCCCCTGGCAAAATCATCATCCATCTCGAGTCGCAAAGCCAACAGGTTGCCAACTTCAATATTCTTAACATAAACATTTCCTATTGCCCTGATTAACCCGTTATCCTTGTCGTAGATCATTTTATCAGCGTAAATTACGCTCCCACCCTTGCTAACCTCAGCATTTCCAGTAGCGGTCATAATGTTTGTGGCCTGATCCCCATCAACATTATTAGCTTTCAAGACCATTGGTAGAGAGTCAGATTTGGAGCTTGTTTTAGTAAGAGCGGGAGCGGAAAGAGAAGATGAGATGGGAAGGATTGACAGAATGATGCTCAGCGCCGTGAGATGTGCGAATAGTTGGAGAAATTTAGGATTTACCTTCTTACAGGTCACAGCAACATAGTTTAGAAATTCTTTAGCAAAGTCCTAACCGTTTCGGACGACACCTTCTGACCCAAATTGCAATGATCATCCTGGTGACAATTATTGCAGAAAACATGGAGGCGATGATGCCTATTGAGAATGTTACGGCGAAGCCTCTAACCGGACCGTTACCAAATGCGTAAAGGAAAAATGCTATTATGAGAGAAGTTATGTTGGAGTCTGTGATGGCGCGGAATGCCTGACTAAATCCCTGTTCAATAGCGATTAGAATTGGTTTTTTATCACGAAGTTCCTCTTTGATTCTTTCAAAAATCAAAACGTTGGCATCAACTGACATGCCCATTGTTAGCACTATACCAGCCATTCCCGGTAAAGTTAAAGTTGCGCCCAGTAATGCCAAAACTGACAAAATGATGGTGATGTTTACAAAAAGAGCGACATTGGCAATGAATCCAAAAAATCCGTAAAACAGCATCATAAAACCCGCTACAAAAGCCATTCCGAACAAGATTGAGATGGCGCCACTTTTGATTGAGTCAGTACCAAGAGATGGTCCGACTGTTCTTTCCTCAATAATTTTAAGTGGAGCTGGAAGTGCTCCAGCTCTAAGTAGAAGCGCGACTTCGCCAGCTTCTTTTATCGTAAAGCTTCCAGAAATAACGCCAGAACCTTGATTGATTACAGTATTGATTTGAGGTGCTGTAACAACCATTCCATCCAGAACAATTGCGAAAAATTTGCCGACATTTTCTCTGGTAATTTGTGCAAATTTCTTAGTACCAAGATCGTTAAATTTAAACGAAACCGCAGGTTTTCCCTCGTAATAAGTTGTATTGGCATCAACCAGTAAATCACCGCTAAGTACAACCTCTTTTTTGATCAGGTAAATTCTTCCTTCGGAATCTTTTAGTTTTTCGAGATTGAAATCCATCACGCTACCAACTTGAGGAGAGAATGTTCTTTCATCAACAAAATGGAATGTCATTTTGGCGGTCTTGCCGAGGATATTTTTTAGCTCTGAGGAATCTTTAACCCCAGGAACTTGTAATAAGATTCTATCACTTCCTTGTGCCTGAATAACAGGTTCTTTAGTGCCGCTTTCGTCAATTCTGTGACGAACAATTTCAATCGATTGTCGAATCAGATCCTTTCTGATTTGAGCAATGCGTTCTTTGGAAAAATAAATTTCGAATCTGCCATCAGTATCATTAATTTCGATTTGGCTGCTGATTTTTTTTACCAGTTTTGTTACCAAGCTTCTTTGGGTAATGTCTAAAATTGTGAAGGTAACTTTATCACCATCGAGGATTGGTAAGGAATGAATCGACTCATCATGAAAAGAATTTTTGATCTCATCTTTTAAATTACGCATTTGTTCTCTGGCGTAATAATCAAAATCTATCTCAAGCATTAATTGCGATCCGCCACGCAGATCAAGGCCGAGATTTACATTATGATTTGGTAAAATCTTCCTAACCTTTTGTATAATTGGAGAAGTGGTTTCTTGCGGTAACATGGATGGAAGCGCAAACCATAAGGATAAAAAGCATATAGAGGTGATGAATGCTATTTTTATTTTTGAAAAGTTTAGCATGTTTTTACTGAATCTGATTCAACATACCGATCTTTTTTATCAGACTCGGTAATGGGGGATCCCCACAATGTTTTAACTTTTGTGGGTCGCGACTCATGTCGCGTAAAAATACAAAACTATGCAGAAGGCCAAAGGACTTTGGCATAGTTATTTTTTTTGATGCTCTTTTTTTGTTTTTATGACTTTCGTTTCCTTGTCCTTCTTTTTTAGTAAGTCAGATATAGAGCTCTTGAGCATTACTACATTTACTCCGTTTGCAATCTCAAGCTCCACATGACCATCATTTTTATTAAGGCCCTTGACGACTCCAAGAATGCCTGAATTCGTAATGACACGATCTCCGATTTTAAGATTATCAACCATCAAGCGGAGGTCTTTTATTTTTTTACTTTGGGGACGAATGATCAAAAAATAAAAAATCACAAATATCAGAATCAGCGGAGCGAAACTAAGCAATGATGAGTCCCGAGACATTATGCCTCCACTAGAAGTTGTTGGTGTTTGTGCGATTGCTTCGCTGGTAAAAAAATTATTTGTCATGTTTTAATATATTTAAATTTCGAGATGTGCCAACTAAGAACTCGTCCTAAGCTAATCGCTTTTCAAAAGTAATTCTTTAAGCCTATCCACATTTTCCTGCTCTTGTTCTTTTGTTTTTTCTTCCGACTTGTTTGGATCTGGCATTTCATCGAAATTAGGTGGTAAAAGAAGCGGGTCTTCCGGTTTATTTCCACCGCAAGAAACAACGGACAATAAGAAAGCAACGAAGAGAATTTTTTTCATTTTTTTTGCGGATGGAATGTAAGGAAATCATCGAGCAGTAATATTGCAACCCCGATAAATACACAGGAATCAGCCAAGTTAAAAGCTGGCCAGTGATAGGTTGCGATATGAAAATCTAGAAAATCGGCGACTGCGCCATTTTGTATTCGATCAATCATATTGCCCAAAGCGCCACCAATTATGAGACCGAGAGCGTAAGTGTAATGTTTTTTTTCATTTTGAAAAAGCCAAAATAAAAGGCCAAGTGCAATGAAGCCTTGTATTGCAGAAAATATCACTTGGCTATGTTTCAAGCTATTAAACATGCCAAAACTTACGCCGTAATTCCATACGCGCACTAAACTAAAAAAGCTAAAAACCCTTACCTCTGACTCGAATTCAAGACCGCCTTCCAACACCCCGTTTTCTATGAAATTAAAGATTATTTCTTTGGTCAGTAAGTCAAAAAATGCTACAAGGCAGGAGATAAAAACTCCTAAAAAAAACAGTTTTTTGATTTTTAAAATGGACAGCATTTTGCTAAAAAATTATACATGTGAACAACATGTATACCAAGCGCGATTGAAGATACCGAGCTATGTTTGGTATACTAGGACTCTGCAAGCCAAGAATTCTTGGGGGTGCGACTCGTGTCGCCTACAAAACAAAACTATACCCATCAACTTTTTGAAGTTGATGGGTCATGGGCAAGGGGGATAATTTTTTAATTTTTAATTTTTTTAAAAGCTAAATATGAAAATAATCTTTATGGGCACGCCTGAGTTTGCATGTCCTACACTGGAAAAAATTATATCGGATACAGATTTTGAGATTGTCGCCATATACACAAAAGAACCTAAAATAGCGGGTCGCGGGCATAAGTTAACCAATTCTCCAATTCACGAATTGGCATTAGCGCACGACTTAAAGGTGATTACACCAAAAACTTTACGAGACCAGGTAAGGCAGAAAGAGTTTACCGATTTACAGGCTGACATTGCAATAGTCGTGGCTTATGGACTGATTCTTCCAACAGAAATATTGAACGGTACTAAGTTTGGCTGCGTAAATATTCATCCCTCACCTTTACCGCATTGGCGTGGAGCTGCGCCAATTCAGCGTCAAATCATGAATGGAGATGTTGAGAGTGGCATTACCATCATAAAAATGAACGAAGGAATTGATAGCGGAGACGTGATTTATCAGGAAAATTTTTTACTTAATTTAGATGAAACTTATCAAAATTTATCAAAAAAATTATCCGTAATGGGAGCTGAAATTTTGGTAAAAATTTTAAAAAAGAATCCCGATGGTAAATTTATTCTAACCAGGCAAGACGACGCTCTGGCAACTTATGCCTCAAAAATAGAAAAGATGGAATGCGAAATTGATTGGAAAAGTTCTGCTAAGGAAATCGAAAGAAAAATTCGCGGCTTAAGCGGATCGCTTGGAGCATATTTCAACAATGATGGTGAGAAGATAAAAATTCTTTCCGCAAAAATAATCGAGGAAGATTCGTGCAAATTTGCGCCGGGAGAAATTATTGATGACAGGCTTTCGATTCAGTGTAGTAAAGGAGTTATCAGGCCAATAATTTTACAAAGACAGGGGAGGAGGGCGATGGATTTGCGTGAGTTTCTGTTGGGGTTTAATGGCGCCTCTCAAAAGTAAAAAAATTTCGGTATAATTTAGAGTTTTGGTGCATTCACAGCTCCCTCAGCTTTCCCAAAACATCCTCATCTTCAAGATCAAATTTTGTCATTTCATCGCATTTTGAACTCATATTTGTCACCGCTTTCCAGATGAGCGTGCCGGAATCCCTCTGACAAGAAATCGCATATTTTTGCCTTAGCTTTGTTAGTTCCAGCTTACTGTAAAGCCCCTCTTTTGAATTAATCGCTCTTACATTTTTTTCTCGTATCGCATCATTCTCTGCGGATTCCTTACTTGGAGAACGAAATTTTTCTATGTCGATAATGCCGAGAGAGGCCAGGCTAAGACCGTTGGCGTAATCCCCCCTTTTTTTCGTATTTTCAATTTCCCAATTCGTACGATCTTCTTCTCGCAAAAAATCATCAGGAAATTCTGTATAAGCCATTTTCTGACATTTTTGTTTTTCCAGTAATGTCTGATCAAATTTCTGCTTCTCTAACTTGTCGCGACAGGTTTGGGCTTTATCCTGGGCGGCTTTGCATTTCTTAAAATTTTTACTATAAACGCCGAATTGAACGCAGGTCGGATATTTTTCCCTTGCAGATTCATTGAGTTTCATCGTGCGCATCACTCTCTGATCAACGATAAAACTGAGATTGTATAGATCGTTTTTATATCCCTCATATTGAGGATTGTAGAAGGCTGGAGCTGATCTCTGATTTTCTAAAAGAATTTTTCTACAGGCAAAATATTCATCTGCTTTTTCCTGATTATTTGTTTCGATTTCAAAGCCCATAATCAAGCATTGTCGATGATGGTGATCATCAACTTTTTTATTCTCGAATTCCAGCTCCGTTCCAGGATTCTGAAATAATTTGATAGAAATTTTTGAAATCAGGTCGGTGATTTCAAGATTATATTCCACATCTTCACGGGAAATTTCTTCGCGTTTTTTGCCCTTCGCAACAGATATCCGGCATCTCCAGTAAAGCGGGTTCTGCTCCGTTTCTTCATCGTTACGACCAAAGTTAAGAGAATAGCAAAATCCGTGATCTTCCTCTTCTAGAATTTGTATTTGTTGCGTATCGGAGAGTATAAAAAAATTAGGCACGCTTTTGCTGCAGGATACAAAAAGCACGAAGAGTGAAGCGCTGATTGTGATTTTTAACGCTCTATAAATCATCGTGATTCATTCGAATAGAATTCAATAAAACCAGCAGGGATGAGGAAGACATTGCAATAGCGGCAATCAACGGCACAACCTGACCAGCAATTGCGTACGGAACTGCTATCGCATTATAAATCAGGGCTATGGCAAGATTCTGCTTCATTAAGGAAAATGATTTTTTGGATGAGGAAAAAATCTCGATTATAGGATGTAGTTTTTGGCCTTGAATCACGATGTCAGCAATATTTTGCGAAATGTCAGATGCCTTAGAAAAAGAAATTGAAACATCAGCCAAGGCAAGAGATGGCGCATCGTTTATACCATCTCCGATCATCATTATTTTTTTCGGCTTTATTTTTTTGAGGATTTCAACTTTTTGAACCGGAGTTTGTTCAGAGTAAAATTCTTCAATGTCTAGATTCTTTGCCATATTTTTAACGACTTGCTGATTATCGCCAGATAGTAAAATAATTTTTTTCCCAAGATGTTTTAATTTCTGAATCACATCTTTTGCATCTGATTTTACTTCATCGCTAAGCGAAAATATTACTTCATCCTCTCCGCATTTCATAAAAGATTGGAGCGCATTATTATCGTGATTGTGATAGTTTTTGATGCCACACCAATCTTGTCTTCCTAGCTTGACTAGAGCCCCATTCCACATGCTTTGCAATCCCATGCCAGGAGTTTCATCAACTTTGAGTTCTAACAATTTGCCATGAAAAGATTCTAGCAGTGCTACCGAAATCGGATGTCTGCTATTATTTGCTAGAGATGCGGCAAGATGAAGATATTTGTTTTTCTGATCTTGTGAAAGTGTCATTGTTTGGCCATTCACAAGCAAGGATACTCCGTATAATTTAGGTTTTCCTATCGTCAAACTTCCAGTTTTATCAAAAACAATCACATCAATTTCTTGCAATTTTTCCAAAGCCTCACCTGATTTTATCAAAATTCCTTTTTTGATAAATCTGGAAATAGCAATGGTTTGAACTATTGGTATAGCTAGTGCCAGAGCGCATGGACAGGTAATAATTAAAACCGCAGTTGCATTCATCAAAGAATTTTCCCAACCGGATTTAAAGAAAAAGTTCCATAATAAAAAAGTTGCAAAGGCCAGTAGATGAACCCCTGGTGTGTAAAACTTTGCCAGCCTGTCGGCTATTCGAACATAGTAATTTTTATTGCTTTCGATCGCATCACTAATGCGAATAATTTCAGCAAGCAAACTATGCTGCGGTGATTTTGTAACCCTCACATGCAACGAAGAGAGTAAATTTATCATGCCGGCAAAAACACTCTCCCCAACCCGAACTTTTTTCGGCATGGTTTCGCCGGTAATCATCGAACTGTCGATGTCGCTTTCTCCATCAATAATTACTCCGTCTGCAGAAATTCTTTCTCCCGCTGCAACACGCAGAATCATACCTTCTCGTAAATCTTTGCTAGAAAGAATTTTTATTTTTCCATCTTCCTCTATTCGACCAAAACTGGCAGACAATAAAGTGAATTCCGTGGTAATAGAAAACGCTTTTTTTCGCGCCTTTAAATCAAGATAGCGTCCGATCAAAAGAAAGAAAAGCAACATCACAGCCGAGTCAAAATAGACGTGATTTGCACTGCGAAACATTTCCAAAATACTTACAAGGCAGGCAAGAAAAATGGCAATTGAGATGGCTAAATCCATGTTGGGATATCCCGCTCTAATTGATCTTAATGCGGAAGAAAAAAATGGTCTGGAGGAGTAAATGACTACAGGAAGGGCGACGAGGGAAGAAAAAAATTGCAGTAAATTTCGGGTGATCACGCCCATCGATAGCGCATCAGAAAACCACAAAGAAATAGAAAATAGCATGATATTTCCGGCGCCAAAACCAGCAACCGCGAGCGCTTTTAAAATCGAATCATCATATTTTTTTTCTGCAGTTTTGAGAACTTCTTCGTCGAAGGGCAGAAGTTTATACCCAATTTTATGGATGAGATCAACCAGCTGGTTTCCTAGCTCTGCAGCAGATTGAGAGTGATCATTTTCTTCAATTTTCCATCTCAAAAACAAGGTTTTGTTGGAAAGATTTATGCGAGCTGTAGTAACGTTTTTTTGTTTTTTTAAAACACATTCAATCAACCAAACACAGGCGGCGCAGTGTAATCCCTGGACCATCATTGAGATTGAATAAGAGCCGCTTTTCTCGTCTAAAATAAATTCTGAAATATCAATTTCCTCACCTAATTCCGGTTTAATTTTTCTTTCGGAAGCATTGATTTTGCGTAGTTTGTAGTAGTTTTCAAGGCCCAAACCATTGATGATTTTATTTGCAGAAAGACATCCCAAACAACAAAATTTTTTCTGATCCTCTGCGAGATTATTGCCACAGTGGATGCAGGTTCTGTTCATTTTAGTTATTTTACCACAATTCGCTTCTTGTCATAAAAAATATTATCGCCCTTCGCTATCAAAAGCTCAGCACTCCACTGTCCTTTAAGTGGAAAAGAGATTTTTTTTCTATAAATTCCGTCAACCAAGTCTATCGTTTCTATGAAATCGAATCCTTCCTGAGTAGGTCTTCGGAAAGTGATTTGAATTTTTAGATCATTGATTTGTATCAAAGATTTATCGCGTACAGAAATCATCACGAAACCATTCCTCTCCCCGCTATCTTCGCTGTAATTCATATCCACTTTCCACCCTAACATATCCTGATCTTTGGACATTTTTATCGTGTCATTATAGTCCAAACCTTTTTGGTAAGAATCCCTAGTAAAAATTCCACGCCAAGTCTTTTTAGCGATGTAAATGTAAGTTAGATCAACCAGAAATATCACGCCGAAAAATGCAAAAAAAATGTAGGGAATTCTGGACTTTTTTTTGGAAGAATCGTTTGTAGTCATATTTTGAACGAAAGTATACCGAATCAGATTCAGCTTAGGATCGGTTCTTAGAACCAGAAGAAGTTGTTGAGGAATGAATTCTTTTTAAACAAAATTTTAAATCAGAAAGAATATTAGAAAAATCCGATTTAGAAATTTCTTTTCTTGCGATTATGACGTAGTCATAACCATTCCTCGAATATGAAGTTGCTAGCATTGCCAAGGCCTCACGTAATCTTCTTTTTGCAAGATTTCTGGCAACTGCATTACCAACGGTTTTACTTACGGTGTAACCGATGCGACAAAAATCCTTTGCGTTCTTGTTTGTTGTTGGATCGTAAAGAAATGGTTGTGCTGTAGGGAGGGATAGTAGTAAAACAGTTTTTGAAAAAAACTTATCACCACTCTTGCTTAAATTGCGGAAATCAGCAGACTTTTTGATTGGAAGAATTTTCAAAGAGTTGGCGTGGATAAAAAGGCAAGTTATACTGAATCTACCGATCTTTTAAATTCAAATTCGGTATACGGAAGATTCCCAGAAGTTATTTTAATCTGTGTCGTGTAAAAATAAAACTACACCCACTAACTTTCTGAAGCTGGGGGCATTGAAAAGATACCGCTAGACCGTCAATGTTACTCTGCCCTTCAGGCGACGACGAGCAAGAATTCTTCTGCCACCAACGGTGGCCATTCTTGATCTAAAACCGTGTCTCCTCTTACGCACTAGTTTGCTAGGTTGCCAAGTTCTTTTCATAATTCATCTGTGAATGTTAATCTATAATCAACTCAGTAACGATGGTCTGATTTATCTAGTCCGGAAAGGAATTGGTTGCGGGGGCTGGATTTGAACCAACGACCTTCAGGTTATGAGCCTGACAAGCTACCGGGCTGCTCTACCCCGCGACAATGTAAACTGAGATGTGCCAAGAAATCTAAGCTGATGGAACCTAAGAAGTACAAAAATATTATGCAATCAGACAAATCAATGTTCTAAGAAATGTTTCAATACCTAGAGGCTCAAGTTTAAATCCTGCTTAACATAACTGCTGCGCCTCAAAATTTCTAAATTTTTTTACAAAGGTGTTGACTAAAAATTGTCGCTTAATAAAAAACCCCACCCCGCTCTCAAGTAAGTAGAGCAAGCAAATTGAATTACATCCATCTCACTAACTTGAATTTCATGCCTACAGTCAATCAATTAATCAGAAAACCTAGAGTTAAACAGGTCAGCAAAAATAAAGTTCCAGCCATGAAAGGCTGTCCTCAAAAAAGAGGGGTTTGCACCCGTGTTTACACAACAACTCCAAAAAAGCCTAACTCAGCACTTCGTAAAGTTGCGCGTATTAAGTTAACAAACGGATTTGAAGTGATCGCTTACATCCCTGGTGAAGGGCATAATTTACAAGAGCACTCAGTAGTTGCTATACGCGGTGGACGTGTAAAAGATTTACCGGGCGTTAGATATCACATTGTCAGAGGCTCTCTCGACACGCAAGGTGTCAAGAACCGCAAACAAGCACGCTCTAAATACGGCGCACAAAAACCAAAATAAAATTTTATTTAATTACAACCTACCGACACATGAGAAGAAGAGCAGCAAAAATCAGAAAAATTTTTCCGGATGCAAAATATGGCGAGATAATAGTTTCGCGTTTTGTGAATCGTTTGATGAATGATGGTAAAAAATCAGTTGTTGAAAAAGCTGTCTATGAAGCATTCGGCAATCTTGAGCAAAAACTAAAAAAGCACCCAGTTTCTGTTTTTAAAGAAGCTCTAGAAAACATCACACCAAAAGTTGAAGTCAGATCAAGAAGAATTGGTGGCGCAACTTACCAAATTCCAGTAGAGGTGTCGCCAAGACGTGGCTCGGCACTGGCCCTCAAATGGCTAAAAATTGCCATTGAAAATATCAAAGGAAGAGATCTTTCAACCAAGGTCATAACTGTTGTTTTGGAATCTTTGGATAACAAGGGATGGGCGGCAAAAAAGAAGGAAGAGGTGTTTAAAATGGCTGAAGCCAACAAGGCGTTTGCACACTATAGATGGTAGGAACAACGCCTTCTCTTTTTTCTAACTTTTTTACAATCTTCAATGTCTATCGCTCTCACTCGGGGGAGTTATTACCGAGACCATTGAAAAAAAGACCTAGGAACAGATTGGTTTCAACATCAAGTTAACAAAGCCAAGTTACAATCTTTCCCAAAGAGCGCGCCCAATACGAACATGCGTTGCACCCAGAGCTACGGCTTCCACGAAATCTCCACTCATTCCCATCGATAATTTTTTCAAATCATTTTCATACGCCAATTTTGCTAGTAAGGCAAAGTATGGTGAGGAGAATTCGTCGCTTGGAGGAATGCACATCAAGCCAGCAATATTAAGACCGCACTCGTTTCGTGTAAATCGTATAAAATCAGAAAGCTCACCAGGTAAAACACCGTCTTTTTGAGATTCTTCCCCTATATTTACCTGAATAAAAATCTCCAAATTTTTTGATTGTTTTGTCATTTCTTTCTTTAAAAGAAGAGCAAGCTTTCTACTATCTAAACTATGGATGGAGTCAAATAACGCGACAGCTTCAGATGTCTTGTTACTTTGCAAATGACCGATGAGATGTAGTTTTATTTGAGGAAATTCTTTTCTAATCTCATGCCATTTTTCCTTTGCTTCTTGTATATAATTTTCACCAAAATTTTTACATCCAAGCAGGATTGCTTCAGTAATTTTTTCTACACTTATAGTTTTGGAAACAGCGATTAAACAAACGTCTAACAAGTTGCGCTTGTAAGTCTCGCACGTATCAGCAATTTTTTTGTTAATAAGAAAAAGATGTTTATTTAGATCATTACTAGGCATGAATCAAAAAATTTTGTTCGAGATAAAAAAATTCAAAGGTAATTCCTCAGAAATTCGGGCAGTGTTTTTTACCGATCGTAAAAAAATTTCTGACTTTAAAAATATTATTGCCCGTCTTCCAAGGGGCTCAGCAATCATCGTACGTGAATATGATTTAAATAAAATTGAGCGGGAGAAGTTTGCTCAACAAATTATTGATTTGGTAAAAAGTCAGAACAGGCACAAGGCCTTGAAAGTTCTGGTTGGAAAAGATTTGCAACTCGCTAGAAAAATTAAAGCAGACGGAATTCATTATTCTGATTTAGAAAGAATTCCAATTAAGATTCTTAAGGCAAAATCTACAAAATCTTTTCCACAAAAATTTATCTTCAGTCTTGCTTGCCACAGTGAACAATCGGTTATCAAGTCATATAAGCAGAGCTTCGACATGATTTTTATTTCACCGATTTTTACCACCACAAGTCACGAGGACGTGAAGCCTATTGGGCTTAGAAATTTCTCAAAAATTGCTTTAAAAGCGAAAAAGCAGGAATACTTTCGATCCGAAATTTATGCTACTAGAATTTATGCACCCAGAGTTTATGTCTCCAGAATTTATGCTTTGGGAGGAGTAAATTTACAAAATCTCAGAGCAATTAGAAAGCTAAAAATAGCTGGATTTGGCGCCATCGATATTTTTTCCATAATACAATGAAAATCACCCCAGTCATTCTTTCTGGCGGCTCTGGAACCAGGTTGTGGCCAGTTTCTCGCAGCTTAAATCCAAAACAATTTCTTAATTTTTTTGGTGAACACTCCCTGTTTCAACAAACCGTATTACGAATCCAAAACGACCGTGATTTTTTAGATCCGATTGTGATTTGTAACCATGAGCATCGTTTCATGGTTGCGAATGATTTACAAAAAATTGGTTGTAAGGCGAGGTCGGTAATCCTTGAGCCCGTAGGGCGAAATACCGCACCCGCAATCGCAATCGCTTCGATAGATATCGCGCGTTCTGCAAGCGGAAATGGTGACGATCTGGTTTTAGTCATGCCTTCCGACCATATCATCGAAGATAAAAATAACTTTATTACTAATATAAAAAAAGCGGTGGATGTTGCGATGCAGGGCTATATCGTAACATTTGGCATCATTCCAAACAAGCCTGAAACGGGATATGGTTATATCCAAAAAAATAATTCTCTCGAAGGGTTTGATGGTATTTTCGCGGTTGAGAAATTTGTGGAAAAGCCAAGTATTGAAATTGCTGAGAAATTCATCAAAAGTGATGATTACTTCTGGAATAGCGGCATCTTTATGTTCAAGGCTTCGTGCTACCTAGATCTGCTCGAAGAATTGCAAAAAGACATCTTGATCAATTGCAAAAATTCTTACGACAATGCGGTTACGGACATAGATTTTATTCGCCTTGCCGCTGTCGATTTTGAGAAATGTTCCAATATTTCCATTGATTATGCGGTAATGGAGCGGGCTAAAAAAAGAGCGCTAGTGCCGATGAACGTTGGTTGGTCAGATGTTGGTTCCTGGCAGGCGGTTTCAGAAATTACTTCTCAAGATGAAAATCAGAATAGCTTTGTTGGAGATGTCGTAACTCTAAAAACAAAGAACTGTTACATCAATTCGCGCGATAAGTTAACGACCGCGATAGGCGTAGAAAATCTTATCATCATTTCGTTGAAAGATGTAGTGCTGGTTGCTAATAAGAACAATTCGCAAGATGTAAAAAAACTCTTCGAAATTCTGAAGGAGAAGCAACGTGAAGAGTGCAATGTGCACACAAAGGTTTTAAGGCCGTGGGGGAGTTTTGAAACAATTGATTTTGATGATCAGTTTAAGGTCAAAAGAATCACCGTTAAACCAAAATCATCCCTGTCATTACAGATGCATAAACATCGTGCTGAGCATTGGGTTATCGTTAAGGGTATTGCGATTGTGACCTGTGATGATAAAGAATTCGTAATGCATGAAGATGAATCAACCTATATTCCTATTGGCAAAAAACATCGCCTAGAAAATCGAGAAGATTTTCCTTTAGAAATTATCGAAGTACAAACCGGAAAATATCTTGGGGAAGATGATATAATAAGGTTCAATGATATCTACGGCAGAGCAAAGGATTCAAAATGATAAGATTTATCCAGAGCCACTTGAAACCCGAACGTCTCTGCTCCGGTATATGTCGTTTCCCACGAGTTTTTATTTTTTTATCACTTCTTCTCACCTCGTTTCCTGCGGCCTCTTTCTCAGTTAAGCCTGAGATGAAAACCAAAAAAAGATCCCATATTCACATCGTTGGATCATCAACTGTCTATCCTTTTTCTGCTGTAATCGCTGAGACTTTTGGTCGTGATACCGAGTTTCGAACTCCAATAGTTGAGGCAACGGGAACGGGAGGAGGATTCAAATTCTTCTGCTCAGGTGTTGGATTTTCTTATCCAGATTTTGTTAATGCTTCGCGTAGAATTGAAGTAAGTGAAGTGAGGAGATGTCTAGAAAATAACATCAAAGAAATTGTAGAAATCAAAATTGGTTATGACGGCATAACCCTTGCCAAGTCTAACTCTGGACCAAAATTTCAACTTACTAAAACGCAGATTTTTTTAGCTTTAGCAGAAAAAATTCCAGACAAAAATACGGGACAGTTAATAGAAAATCCGTACACAAAATGGCGTGACATTGATTTGAAGTTGCCAGATGTGAAAATTAGAATTTACGGCCCACCAAGCACTTCTGGAACGCGTGATGCCTTCTCAGAATTAGTTATGGAAGAAGCTTGTATTAACATGGAAGAATTTGTAGAAATTTATCCTGATAAAAAAATTAGAGGAAAAAAATGTCGCATCATTAGAAGTGATGGCGCCTTCATTGAAGCGGGTGAGAATGATAATTTAATCATTCAAAAATTGAGGAATGACAATAGCGCTTTTGGAATTTTTGGCTTCAATTTTCTTGAGGAAAATCGTAATTTAATTCAGCCATCCTTAATCAATGGATTTTCTCCGACTCTCGATAATATTGCCTCCGCTGCCTATCCCATCTCTCGTCCGCTATTCATTTATTTCAAAAAAGAGCATCTAAATTTAGTCCCAGGAATGAAAGAATTTATTCACGAAATAATCAGTGAAAATACTATCGGAAAAGATGGCTATTTGCTACAAAAAGGTCTCATTCCACTATCAGATTTTGAACTTAAACAAGTTCAGAATGAAGTATTAAAAGCTATTAAAACAGAATGATGTTTTACGACAAAAACAACATCTTTGCCAAAATTATTCGCGGTGAAATTCCTACGATAAAAGTTTACGAAGACGAAAAGATCTTGGCTTTCAATGACATTTCAAAAGCCGCTCCAATCCACGTCCTTGTAATTCCAAAAGGTGAATACATAAATTTTTCTGACTTCATTTCCAAAACAACTCCCGAAGAAATATCTTACTTTTTTAAAAAAGTGGAAGAAATCACGAGGTTAATTGGCGCTGATAAATCGGGGTTTCGCTTGATTACAAATTCCGGAGTAGATGCTAATCAAACCATTTCCCATTTTCACATCCACATTCTTGCTGGTAAAAAAATGGGTCCATTACTTTCGTCAGATTATCAGTTGAGATAGCCATTCGACTGTACTCATAGACCTCCCCTCGACTCCGCTCGGGGAGCGGTTGGTGAGAGCGGAGTCGAAGGTCGGTCCCTGAGCGGAGTCGAAGGGAATTGCCAAACAGCAAAATTTTAGAAAAACCATGTCAGATAAAAAAATGCACGAAAACACCCGCATAGTCCATGCCGGGCGCGATCCAAAAACTCAAGGTTGGATGGTTAATCCACCAATTTATCAAACCTCAACCATTGTCTTTCCCACTCTAAAAGACTTGCTCTATGCAGAACGCGGATATTCCAACAATGACCTTGTTCAACCCTACGAGCTCAAATATGGCCGCTACGGAACACAAACCAACTTCGCGCTAGAAAAGGCGGTCGCTGAAATAGAGGGCGGTTACAATTCTTTCGTCACATCATCCGGTGCCGCAGCAATCAACACCGCACTCATCGCCTTCCTCAAGCAAGGCGACCACATGCTTTTAGTCGACAATGTTTATTCCCCAACCCGAGGCTTCGCTGATAAATTTCTAAAAAAATTTGGTATCGACACTACCTACTACGATCCACTCATCGGCAAAGACATCGAAAAATTAATTCAGAAAAATACCAAAGTAATTTTTATGGAAAGCCCTGGCTCAATTAGCTTTGAGATCCAAGACGTTCCTGCAATTTGTAAGATGGCCAAGAAACATGGCATCGTCACCATCCTTGATAATTCCTGGGCTAGCGGTATTTATTTTAAACCATTTGAACATGGTGTTGATGTTTCCGTAACAGCTCTAACAAAGTACATCAATGGGCATTCTGATGTGATGATGGGATCAATCACTGTGCAAGAAAAACATTTTCGGGTAATGTATGAAGCCTTTAGATACATGGCTGTGACGGCAGCTCCATTTTCTTCCTACATGGTTCAACGCGGTCTTCGAACTGTAAAAATACGCATGGATCATTGTTTCAAAGCAGCTCTCAAAATGGCGCAATGGCTAGAATCAAGGCCAGAAGTTTCAAAAGTATTTTATCCGGCACTAGAATCTGATTCTAGTCATAAACTATGGAAGCGTGATTTCACTGGTGCAGCCGGTTTATTTACAATTGCACTTGATCGCAAATATTCCAATGAAGCCTTGGCGCGCATGGTTGATAAACTGCATTATTACGGCATGGGATATTCTTGGGGAGGCTATGAATCCTTGATTCTTCCAGTTGATGCTTCAGGAATTCGTACTGCAACTAAATGGGGATACAAAGACAAAACTTGCCTACGAATCAACATTGGCTTGGAAGATGTAGAAGATCTAAAAGATGATTTGGAAGCTGGGTTTAAAAGGCTTAGGAAGTAGTATTTACACCAGTCGACAAAAATAATTAACTTTAACGAATAGAGACAATGAATGCAGTAACATCAGCGGAAAAATTAGAGGAAAATCAGCTCATAGAACAAGCGCTAGAAGAAGCGCTAGAAGAAGTGCTAGGTGATGATAACTTGGCGGGCAGTGCCATACTAACAATCGATGCATTGATCAAAGATAAATTATCATACTTAAAAAGTTTGTGCGAAGAAAAGTTTAAACAATTTCTCGGAGGTGAACTCAACACAATAGATGCAGAACGATCAAAAATTCTTTCTGCATTTGAAGAGCAATTGGGAAACGCCCTCCAGAAAATATGTAACAAAAAAAAAATTACATCATTGGTGGTCAAAGTAACGAATTTTCCAGACGCTGGTTACTTGCCATATAGCATATTCTGCCCCAATGGAATCAGAACTGCTGGAATTGTTGGTGACAATTGCAGAGGAACCTCTTTTTTTTCGCCATGTGGAAATATCGCATTTCAGGCCAATAATGGTAAGCTCAGCGGTAAATCTGTCTTCTTTCCTAAAATCAAAACTAGTACTGATGAAGCGCTCGATGTTCAGAAGAATAAAGGGATAAGAAGGACAACATTGCATGTTATCGAAACTAGTACTAACGAAAAAACATTGCATGCTGTTGACTCAAATAGCGCGGAACCAACGCCAAGAACAGCTACATACGTAACTGGCCGTAATCAAGAGATTCATACCGAGAAAAATTTTATTAATAATAATTCCTTTACCTTTGATGGTCGCACTGGGGTTGATATGGATAGTTTCTATAGTGCCATTTATACTTCTGGAAAAAAAGTAGAGACTACGCTGGAAGAAAGCAAAGTTAAAAGAACTTTCACCCAAAAAGGATTTCCATCAATGAGCGGTGGAATAGAAGAAGTGGAAGAGGGAGGGGTTGCGACTCTGACGCCCGCTAACAAAGAAACTACTCCAAAAGTAGCTCCTAAAGTAGCTCCTAAAAAAGAAACTACTCCTAAAGTAGCTCCTAAAAAAGTAACTACCCCAACTGCGCAGAATGCACCCGTTACACCTTCTGCAGGAAAATCAGGGAAACAAACGCAATGTATATCTCCAAAATCCATTTTTCTTACAACCGGAAGTCTCAACACTGAAAATGAAGATCATAAAGAATTTCTACGATCTAAAAAAAAGCTTGAAACCAATGGGTCCATAGTTGGCATTGATGGCACAGAGTCCAGTAAAAAGGCTTTGTATGAAATGTTTTTTACAAGAATTGAAACAGGCACCATCAAATATACCACCACTTCAAATAGACATCTATTCAGTCTTAGAAAAAATGATAATCGTAAAACAATTATCGGATATTTTAAAGATGGTGGAAGGGACTTTAGCCGAGACGTATTAGCGGCAAAAACAATTGAAGATCTAGTCACCATTGTTAATCACAAAGTCGATGGAGCCAATCATCCAATTGCGACTCTTCTTGAACCTTGCATGGATAATCTTAAACAAGCACAGCAAGCAGGAAAACCTTTGTGGCATTTAAAACATCTCCTCTTGCATGAAGCAGAGTGCGTTAGAACGCAATTACTTCAAGCGTCTGAAATCGTTGCAACTCAAGATTATCTTTTGAGTAGAACATATCCTGATGCAAACTCCCTATTCTCACAAGTTTTTGAACCATATCGCAGAATTATTACTGAAGAATCTACGAATAATTTTCGTGAATCGCTTGGAGGTCAGGTAGAAAAGGCAATTTCTAAACAAGCTGGTTACATTGAACGAGGCGAGGCAATACCACCTGCATTACAAACTCCATCTACTCAACACCGACTTCCAAATCTATCCAATATTCCAGGGATAAATAAAAATTTTCAATATCCATCAGACTTGGTTTTATCCAAAGCTCAATATGATTTCCTGTCGCAATTCATCCAATCTGTAAAAAGTGGAACAACAAAGAAGCCGATACTAGTTGCACCAACAGGGGCTGGCAAGACTTTCGTCTTACAGATGATGAGTAGCTTATTTTCAGATCTAAAAATACAATTCTTAGATCTGACAACCTCACCAGAGGAAATTGCAAAACTTGGATCCAGCACTGCTAGCCTTAAAGGTCAAGTAATAGTGATGGATGAGAATTTTTACTTTCCTAAGAAATTTTTCGGAGACGATCATGCGAAATTTCTCGGCTTCGTAAAAGGTTTACAAGATAGAGGGGCTCTTGTTGTGTTTTCTGGAGCTACTCAATCCAAATCTGTCGCAGGAATAAGAAGCGATCGCCTTGAAGGTAAGATTAGTCAAGCTGAAAAGGATCTAACTCAAACCCAGAGCGCAAAGGAAAAGTTAGAGAGAGCCACAAGATTCTTAGCAAGAGCTGAAGATGGAAAAGAGTCGGTTTGTGGGAGATTATTAAAAGGTGAGTTAACAAGTAGTGGTGGTCTTGGTGATATTAAATTGCTTTTTGGCGATGGAACAAAAAATAACTTTGGGGCAATTGGTAGTTTATTTTGCGACGAGAAAGGGATGATAAAAAATCCATTGATTACCATCAAAAATACAAAATATTCACTGACTGATCTTGTCGGAAAGAAGGGAGACGGACAAAATTGTATTTTTAGCGCCAGTGCTAAAAACGACTCTTTACGAAAGGAGATTTTTGCAGAAATTTATCAAAATCTTCTCTCGCCATTTTTTCATAAAGATGGTCAAGACAGTACTAAATTTCTAGCTCTGCAAAAACAATTGGAACAAATACAGGCAGAAGAAAAAAAGCTAAGTGATGAGTTGGAAGTAAGGAAAAGTAGACATGATCTTTACTCCGCTATTGCTAAAAGTGATAGCAGTGTGACTGCGGCATATTTTGACAAAACCAAAATACATTCCTCAGAAAAAGAATTAGATTTGGCAGCATTACCAGAAGTAACAAAACTTAGTCCTGGGCAAAAATGTAACCTTCTTTTTCCTCGAAAGATATTTAACAGCGAAGATGCTAAAAACATTAAATCATTAGTAACCTCTTTCGATGCCGATATTGCAATTCTCCCATTCAAAAATGATGCAGGATTAACCTGTTGGAAGGTTGCTCACAAGGCTTCCGGGTCTATCAAATTTGAAACCGCTGAATTGTCGAATGGAGTTGATGGCTTGACCCTGACCATCAACGAACAAAAAATGGATATGAAACAATTCGAGAAGTATGTAGGCTTTGAACCTGGAATTTCTAAAGTTCTGGATTGTTACGGAAGCGGAATCGACGATCTCGGAACCATTGGTGGTGACTATGGTCAGATGAGTATGTTTAACGGTACATCAGAAAAACCATATCTTCAAATTACTTATGTTAGCAAAGAAGATCTAGACAAGATGACATCTTACGAAATGAGTCAATGTGATGGTAGAATTAGGGGTGGCAATCCAGAAGAAAAGTTAAACAATGTAGACAGAAAGATAGTTTTCTACGGTTCCTCCACCGCAGAACCAGCACGAACAAACAAAGGAGAGCTATGGAGCAAGTTGGCTGAGAATTCTAAAAAATTAGAGAGCGAGATGAAGAGTGCATATCTCAAAACGAAGCCACCTGAAGAATATGGCGCTAAACATAACCTTGCTACGCAAAATAGCAAAACAACTGTTAGTGACAAAAACCCAGCTACAAAGACAGTGGCAGGATCTGATCATAAAAGACCGTCACCAATTAAGACGCAACAACCATTTAAGACGCAACAACCATCAAATACTACAAGCATGACTGGTGAGCCAACAAGAAAAGTGGAAAAGTTAACCGGACCTAATCGGGCTGGGAAAGGACGGTAAAAAGAAGAGCCCTTAAACATTGCCGCACCTCAAAAAATCCAATTTTTAGAGGTGCAAGAATTTACCTTTTTGACATTAAAAAAAACCTCTCTTTCATTGCCATCAAACTGAATCATTCAGTAAATCATCACCAACAAACAAACCATCACCATGTCTACAACCACTATGTCTATGCCATTTTTCACCATCGATACTTTGCAATTTTCTAAAAGAATGCAAAAGGCCGGCCTTCAAAAAGAAATTGCTGAGGAGCTTGCTGAAGCGATTCAAGAAACTCACTCCCAATCTGTTGATGGGCTTGCGACCAAAGATGATATCAATCTTCTGAAAAAAGATATTCAGCTTGTAAAACAGGATGTTCAGTTTGTTGAACAGAAACTTGAACAAAAAATTGAAAGTTCTGCACAAAAATTAATAATTAAGCTTGGTTCTTTTATTATCTTTAGCGCCATTGCTGTTGCAGGTTTTCTTGCTTGGTTTCTTCCTCTTGCCATCGCAACAAAACTTCCTCATTAAAGTTTTAACCGCGACCTCCCGCACCAATTGCTAAATGTTTTTAAAAAAATTTTCTTACCTACTAACCATTATTTTTCTTATCCTCACACCATCAATTGCTAATGCTGTGCAATTCCCAAGATTTTTAGGAAGTGAGAAAAAATTTAGAAGTTTCATTTACAATCCAAACGACGTTTACCGCTACATCGGACACTACACCTATCAAGGTTTTGTAGAATTTGGTGAAGGGGAAGCGGTTAGTACGATCTCGATGGGCAACCCATCTCTTTGGATTTTTGAACATCTTGGAAACCGTTTGTTTCTAAAGCCAGTCGGTGAAGATCGTTCCGAAACCAACATGACCGTGATCACTAACAAGCATGTCTACCATTTTGAGCTGCTCGCTAAAGAGGCTAAAAATATCAACGATAAGGATTTAGTTTTTGTCGCCAAATTTGCTTACCCGGATGAGAAGGATAAAAACCTGGTGCAACTCCCCAAAGTTCAGCCGTCTGATGAGCCTGATATGCGAGACCTATCAATCTATAACTTCAATTATCAATACACAGGTGAACCAACGATAGCACCGATTCGTGTCTTTGATAATGGTGAGTTTACTTATTTTGAATTTGCTAAAAAGAATGCAGAAGTTCCTGCAATCTTTACTGTTGATGCTGGAGGTTTTGAGTCTTTGGTGAATTTCAGATCGGCGGGAAGCTACATTATCGTTGAAAGAGTTGCCCCTCAATTCACGTTACGAAGTGGATCGGACATCGTTTGTGTTTATAACACAAATCTTTACGTTACCGGTAAGCCAGTTATTGGAGGGGGTACAGAAATGACACAACCGCTTGATACGAGTGCTCGTATTCCACAATCATCCCCTTACGGCGATCCTAGAATGACAATTGGAATGGCGGATCCTCTATCAGGACAAGTTCCAATGCCAATCCCGAGTGATGCGCCAAATGGTATGCCTAGTTCGCAAATGATGATGTTAGATCCTACCATGATGTCACCTGGCATGATGCCTGATGGAATGCCTCTTGAGAGAAGGCCGGGACAGTAAAGTATAAACCCCAAGAAAACCCTCCGCATAATGAAAGAAGTCGCCGCAGAAATGCTTTACAACCACAAATCCTACGAAGCGAAATGGCAAAAAATCTGGGAAGAAAAAGAGATTTTTAAGTTTGACGAAAATAACGCGGACAAGAAAAAATACTACGTTCTCGAGATGTTTCCATACCCATCCGGAAAGATTCACATGGGACATTTGCGCAATTATGCAATTGGTGATGCAATAGCCCGCTTCAAGAAGTTGCAAGGTTTCAACATTCTTCATCCAATGGGCTTTGATTCATTTGGACTACCCGCAGAAAACGCTGCCCTTGAACATAAAATCCATCCAGAAAAATGGACCTTGAGCAATGTTGAAAACATGCGCGAAGAGTTAAAATCAATCGGTCTATCAATTGATTGGGATCGTGAAGTTGTAACATGTCTTCCATCCTACTACAAACACGAACAAAAAATTTTCCTCGATTTCCTCAAGGCCGGACTCGCTTACCAAAAAGAATCTTTCGTTAATTGGGATCCAATTGATCAAACCGTCCTTGCTAATGAACAAGTCATCGATGGCCGCGGCTGGCGCTCTGGCGCATTGGTTGAAAAGAAAAAATTGAAACAATGGTTCCTAAAAGTTTCAGAATTCTCAGAAGAATTACTTGCTGAATTAAAAAATTTAAAAGGTTGGGACGAGCGTGTTTTAACGATGCAAGAGAGATGGATCGGAAAAAGTGAAGGCCTGTTAATCGATTTTAAAATCACTCAATCAACTACCAGCCACCCCTCGACTCCGCTCGGGGACCGGTCGCTTAGCGTAGTCGAATCGCACCCCCTGACCCCGCTCAGGGACCGTCTTTTAACTACCGACTTAAAAATCTACACCACACGCCCTGAAACCTTATTCGGCGCGTCTTTTATTGGTATTTCTCCAAATCATCCAATTGCCCAAGAGCTCGCAAAAACTAATCCTGAAATCAGCGATTTTATTGAGGAATGTAATCGCATTGCTGTTGATGAACAAACGCTGGAGAAGCAAGAAAAGAGGGGAATCAAAACTGGTTTGCAAGTTACCCATCCACTTGATGAAAATTGGAAGCTTGATGTTTTTATCGCAAATTTTGTATTAATGGAATATGGCACTGGAGCAATATTTGCCTGTCCGGCGCATGACCAAAGAGATTTTGAGTTTGCAAAAAAATATAATTTGCCGGTTAGGAGAGTTGTTGGAATTGATGGCGATCTACCGCATTGTGAAGATGGAATTTTAATCAATTCCGACTTTCTAAACGGACTAACTTGCTTAGAAGGAAAAGAGAAAATTGCAGAAATTTTAATTTCCAAAAATCTGGCCGAGAAACAAATTAATTTTCGTCTACGTGATTGGGGCGTGTCTCGTCAGCGTTACTGGGGTTGTCCAATTCCCATTCTTTATCTTGAAGATGGAAGTGTGGTCCCGGTTCCAGAAGAGCAACTTCCGATTGAATTGCCAAAGGATGTCGAGTTCACAGGTGCTGGCAACCCACTCGCACTTCATCCAACTTGGAAATATACAACTTACAAAACCTCTGATGGCAAGGTTGTAAAGGCCATTCGTGAAACTGACACTTTCGATACTTTCTTTGAAAGCTCGTGGTACTTTTTACGCTACATCTCTCCAAAATCAGCAAACCAAGCCTTCGACAAGGATTTGGCAAATAAAATAATCCCAGTTGATCAATATGTCGGCGGTGTTGAGCACGCAGTTCTACATCTTCTCTATGCTAGATTTTTTACCAAAGCTTTAAAGAAGTGCGGATATCTAAACATTGGCGAACCGTTTAAGAACCTACTTACGCAAGGCATGGTCTGTCATCAGACTTTCAAAGATAAAAATGGAAAATGGGTTTTCGCTTTTGATGCAAAGAAAGAAGAAAGCGGAAAATTTTTTAACATAAAGACCGGTGAAGAACTGACTGTTGGTAGAAGCGAAAAGATGAGTAAGTCGAAAAAAAATGTCGTAGAACCAGTGGGAATTGTTGAGAAATATGGCGCAGATACTGCCAGACTTTTCATGCTTTCAGACACTCCTCCTTCACGTGATTTAGAGTGGTCTGATACTGGCATTGAAGGTTGCGCAAAATATGTGCAAAGATTATGGAAGTTGGTTACGAACGCTGAGTTACGAATCGTAAATGACATAGGAACCGCTGAAAAACCATCTTTTCCGGTAATTTTGTCGTCAGACCAATTTGCTCGCGAGCACGTACCTTTAAGTACGCTTACCTGCTCGCAAACTGATCTTCCTAAAAATTCCTCGAAAAATCCAGGTTTTTCAGAGGTTCCTACATTAAACAACTCTCATCCGATTTTAAAACTTACTCACAAAACCATCAAGGAAGTTGGTGAAGAGTATGAAAAGATGGGCTTTAACAGGGCAATCGCAAAGATCCGTGAGTTTTCAAATGCATTAGAAAAATTCGAAGCAAAGTCAGATGAGGATAAAAAAATCATGGGTTTTGCACTAAAAAATTTAGTGATTTTATTTTCGCCAATCATGCCTCATTTGGCAGAAGAATTGTGGCTAAGGCTTGGTAACGAAGCTTTGGTAACGGAAGTAGAATTTCCTAGATTCGATCCAAATCTCACCACCGAAGACACGGCTAAAATTGCGATACAGGTGCTGGGTAAGCTACGCGCAGTGATAGAATTACCGAAAGGTCTAGATCAGAAAGAAATCGAAAATGCTGCACTGCAAAATGAGAATGTGCAAAAATTTATTGAAGGAAAAGATGTCAAAAAAATTATCATCATACCTGACAAGTTAGTGAATATAGTTATTGCGTGATGCTCATGGTTAAAAACATAGCGCTCATTCTTCTTATCTTATTTCTTCTTCCATCCTGTTCCAAAAAAGAAAAACTCAGCGCTGAACTTTCCTACATCAAGGCGATGAAATACTTGAAGAAAAAAGATTATACTTCGGCCGCAGAAAATTTTGAAAAAATTGACGATGAATTTCCTTTTTCGAAATGGGCGATGAAGGCTAAGACGATGGCGGTTTACGCTAGGTACAAGGATGAGGAATACGCACAAATTTTGACCTTGGTTGATGATTTTTTGCGACTAAATCCAAATAGTGAATATGTGCCATACATGATCTACATGAAAGGTCTGTCTTACTACAACCGGGTTCCAAGCATTGAGCGTGCACAGGATGATACACAAAAAGCGTCCTTTACTTTCCGTGAATTAATAGCGCGTTTTCCAAACGACTTTCACTCAAGTGACGCCGAGAAAAAATTACATTTTGTTGACGAGCATTTGGCCGGAAGCAAGATGTCTATTGGTCGCTATCATATCGAGAATAGTAATTATATCGGAGCGATTACGAATTTTAAAGATGTGATCGATTATTACCGTCAGACAGATCAAGTCCCGGAAGCATATTTTCGTTTGACGGAGATTTATTGCAAAATAGGTCTCAAGCAGAAGGGCGCAAGTGTGTTCGTAATATTACGAGATAAGTTCCCAGAAAATTATTGGACGAAATTAGCGCAGGAAGTTGTGACAAGATTTTAAAAATTCAGGTAAATCATTTTTAATTTTTAGCTGTCTCCCAAAATAATTTTCGATCTCTATTTCATAAGCGTGGAGACATAGTCTGCTACAGATATTTTTTCGTAATACCGCTATCCCACCATATTTCACATCATTCAAAATAGCGCAGCCGATTTCTTTGCAATGAACTCGCAATTGATGCGTTCTGCCTGTGATCGGTTTCAGTTCGAGAAGAGAATAGTCGCCAAATGATTTCATCACAGAAAATTTTGTAATAGCCTCTTTTCCATCTTCAAAATCAGGTGTGACCTTCTCATTTTTTCCAAGTAATTTTTTTCTAAGTGGAATATTTATTACCCCTTCTGATTTTTTTGGAGTGCCACAAACCAATGCCAGATATACCTTCTTGATAGTTTTATTACGAAAAGCATCGGTCAGAAATTCTGCCGAAACAGAGTTTTTTGCGATCAATAAAATTCCGCTGGTATCCTTATCCAATCGATGAACGAGTTGTAATTTTTGTCCTAATTTATTGGTAAAGTTTATGGCGGATAAAATGTCATCAACGGAGATTTTTATCCCACTACCACCCTGAGTGGCAAGGCCAGATGGCTTGTTAATGGCGAGAAGATGATCGTCTTCAAAAATCACTAAAGACAAAAATTCTTTAATTTTTTTATCGGAGATCTTGGTTTTACTTTGGGAGTTTTTAGAAGAATTTTCCTGCCGTTTTGCTAAATCGGAAAATATCTCTATTTGATCCGAGGTCTTAATTTTGTAGGATGAATCAACTCTCTTGTTATTTACTTTGATCTTTTTCTCACGGATAAGTTTTTGAGCGGTTCCGAAAGAGATATCAAATTTTTGACAGAGAAATTTATCGAGGCGAGTAGTGTTCGATACATCATCTACTTGGAATGAAATCATTTACTGAAACAACAGCCTCGTTAGATTGAAACCAAAAAATAATGCAAGAATCGAGATTATGACAGAGGTGGTGGCGTAAGCAATTGCAGACAGATGCTGGCCCGCGGTAAATAATCTAAAAAAATCAAGTGAGAAAGCAGAAAATGTAGTAAATCCTCCAAGACAACCAACGAGAAGAAAATTTTTTAGATTTAAATCGAGATTATTGAAATTCTTGATGATGAGGAAGTACAGAATGCCAGCCAATAAAGACCCGGTAACATTGACAAAAAATGTTCCGATAGGAAATCTGGAAAACCCAGCGATGTGGAGTTTGACAAAATTTGTTACTATCTCCGAGGTTAGATAACGCAAAGCGGAGCCAATTGCGCCTCCGAGCGCAATCAGAAACAGATTCATCATTTTAAAATGGACGTGGTGAACATGGTGGGTCTGGGTGGACTTGAACCACCGACCTCGCACTTATCAGGCGCGCACTCTAACCAACTGAGCTACAGACCCATAAACAATGGAATATTGCAACCTAGAAATGAGTCAAAAAAAGTCAAATTCTAAAAAATTGTTTTTGATATACCGAATTTGAGTCGGAATTTAGGCAAAATTTGGCTGAAAATTCTGCTCGAATACTCTCTTAAATTGGAATGGATTTTTGGGGAGCGTAACACGCAAAAGCATTTTATAATTTTTAGTTGCAAGTGGGAGTTTGGCGGGTTGAATCGGGTGTCTATTATGACCCCCAAAAACTGGACACCATTTCTCCCAATTTAGAGTTCTCTTTTTAAATATGTCCCCCATATTTTAAGGAGTAAAAAAATGCCACAAGGTCAGAAAAATAACTACAGCCCTTCTTTCAAAAAACAGGTCGCTTTAGAGGCGATAAAAGGTGATAAAACAATCGCTCAAATTGCCGCAGAATTTAGAGTCTTCCCCGCAAGAATTCATCAGTGGCGTAAGCAACT
>CAMDJN010000005.1 GCA_945900795.1 Rickettsia typhi
CAGGAAGTGAATTTTGCGTTGCAAGAATGGAGAAAATTTTTCTTCTGCCTGAACTGATGGCGTTAAAAACCGGATGCTTTCCGAAGAGAAAAACTATATTACTATCTTCCCTGTGACCATCAATTTTTGATTGTGATAAGGATTGATAGTCATTCAAATTCGACCCATGGTTGAATTTGGTTTTTCTTAAATTACTACGCGCCGAACGAGCCGGCGCCTTCGTAATGGAATTTATTTTTTTAGAAAATTTGATATGCTGAATCAGATTCGGTATAGTTAGTGACGATTCTTATCTTTCTTTGATTTTTTGCTCTTTTTTGCATCAGAATCTTTGACATCTTTTTTTAGATCCAGGTCTTCCTCGGTTGATTGCTGCTCACTTTCTTGTTGGTTTGCAACAGCAGGAGTTGCGTCAACTGAGTCAGCATTTTCAGTTTCATCCTTTTTAGAATTCGGTTCTGGAACCGCTAAATTAACATCAGAGACCGAGTCAGAAACTTTGGAATCTACCTCCTCTTCACCGGATTTGTTTTCAACTGCAGCGTTAGGATCTTTCAACTCAATCACGACTTGCACGGAAGCATTTTTAGTGATCTTGTCATTTATTTCGTTCAACTTCGCTTGCTTCAATTGCTTGCGTATAGATTCTTTAGCAATTTCGAATGAAATCGGCTCAGCATCTCTGGAGTCAGATAATTTAACCAGATGCCAACCGCTGCTGGTTTCGATCGAGGAAGAAACTTCATCACGTTTCAAATTGCGGACCACTTCTAAAATTTTTCTGTCGAGATCTCCTTCAAAAACGTACTTAGCATTGCCATCTTTTCCGAAAGCATCTTTGTCGATGGAATATTTTTTTGCCAGTTCAGCGAAGGAGTGATTTGAGAATTTTTTTGCTTTTAACTCTTTAAGAATTTTGTCAGCTTCGTCCTTTGATTTTGTGACGATATGGGCAATGAGATATTCCTTTTTGCCCGCTAAATCATTGGTAATTTCGACATATCTGTCATTGATTTTTTTGTCAGTCACCTCTTCTTCTAGAACTGAACTGAGATATATTTGGCGCAGGATTTTGTTTTTCGTGTCCTTGATTTCATCATCAACATCGCGACTTTTAACCGCTTTGGAATTTTTAGCGATTTCGGTTAACTCTTTTTCTAGATAGATGTCTCTAGCGAGAGATTCTATAACCTCTTTCGGTAATGAATCAATTGCAGGAATCTTACTATCTTTACTGTTAAAGACGCTGCGTAACTTTTTTTCAATCTCATGTTTGAAAATTTTTTCACCATTAATTTTGGCGACTACAACCTGACTTTTTTTATCAATAAAGTAGTTTGAGACTAGAAAAATCGTCGCTGACAACAATGTGATAGCGATAAAAATCTTGGTAGAATTTTTCTTTCTGGAGTAAAGCTTCATAACTTAAAACTTGGAATTACGAATTGAGGAAAGAGTTGATAAGAGTCGCAAATCGCTCTTAATTTTTTTTCATCAGCACTTTGCCAATATTTTATTCCGAGCGGATTCGATAAGATACCGCCCGTAACTAAAAGACTATCGATACCGAAATTGCTAGCACCCTTGATGTCAGTTTCCAGACCATCTCCTATGGCAAGATATTTTTTTAAAATATCATTTTTTGAAGAAAAGGAATTTGACGTACTTTCCGAATCAAGAGATACAAATTTTTTATACACCGCTTCATAAGCAGAAGAAAATGGCTTTCCGTAATACATAACCTCGCCTCCCATTCTTTCGTACTCTGCCGCAAGAGTACCGGCGCAAATCATTTGATGACCACTTTGCCTTACAACAATCATATCAGGATTTATACAAAGCATTGGGAGATTACACCGCTTCGCCTCTGCTGCTTGTGGTAATTTTTCTGCCAAGACTGATTCATCATGATCGAAACCTGTGGTAACAACGAAATCAGCATGCGCTGCGTCCTCAACTTTTTTATAATTAAGGCCATCAAGAAGGTTAATATCTTTTTGCGGGCCTATGTAAAAATAATTTTTACCAAATTTTTTAAAATTATTATCTTGATTGTAAGCAAGATCTAGAAAGGCAACTTCGCCTGATGTAAGAATAAAATCGTAGAGATCTGGTGTAACACCGAATTTTTCTAACATGTTACTAACTATGTCGGCACGCCTAGGGGCGTTAGAAAGAAAACAAATTCTTTTTCCTTCTTTGCGTAAAAAAGATATAGCTTCAACTACCCCGGGATATGCCGCGCTTCCATCGTGAACGACTCCCCATACGTCAAAGATAAAATGGGAATATCGATCCGATAGCTCATTTATTCCTGAGATAAATTTCATTCTATCCAATATGCTATGTACCAATTCAAGTCCCAGAACTTGAATTGGTACAAGTTTTCATTTCTACATGACACGAGTTGCGAAGATCTCATTATCCTACTTCGCGCCACATATCTTACCCAATAATGAGAGGCCCATTTTTCCAGTGCCAGAATGCATAAAGCTCTTTTTATATTTCATTTTAACTGCGTCTCCAAGCCTGATGGAGTTAGCTTTTTCTGCGTCATTCACCACAATCCATGATACTTTTGGATCTATTAATTGTGTTACAGTTCCACTTGCTATTATTCTAGCTTCTACCTCGGACTTTTCTGTAATTGAATTTTCAACCTCATATTGTCCGGATATCTCAAGCTTATCTCCATGTTGCAACCCATCTACTGATCCGATATTGATTTTGAAAATAATCTTATCTTCAAAACTACGCTTCTCCATAATAAAACCTCTTTTAGAAAAGAAATTTTTGATGTCCGACTCGGCACTCTCGATCGCACTTTCTCCAGCCTTCCTCACAAGATCATCATCACGAGTAATGGCATCAGCACTAGTGCCTCCGAAACTGATAACTCCTAGATCTAGACCGCCACTTTTTTTAACATTTTCATTACGAGTTTTGCTGCCGTTTAGCTCAATGGATTCTATTACCGCAAGAGATGGTAGCTCGTAAACCTTTATACTACCAACCACATCAGAAGAATATTCAAAATGAGGAGGGATGGGCTTCACTTGCCTTGAGAGTGGATCAAAACAGGTACTGGTATTAGAGTATTTGGATGTGAACCCCGCATTAGAAATTTCTCCTGAAATCGCATAATCAGCAACTTGAGGACCTTTGTATGATCCCGTTTGATTCATTTCAGCCAAAGCGACTTCTTGCTGCAACTTTGTCACAGCCTTACGATCGACTATTTTACCTAGACGATTTTTACCAATAACCATTTCTACTCTGCTCGCTAAGGATGCCCCCAAAGCGGCCTGCTTAGCGACTTCATTATCATTCTCCTCGAACTTAAAGACGGCGATTTTGAACGGCTCTCCTTTTAAGGCTTCTTCACTCGGCATGAACGTTGCCTTTGTCATAAATTGTTTTTGAAACTTATCAAAATTTTTGATCGTAGGAGCGCATGAAGAAATTAGAATCAGGACAACTAAGTATTTTATTTTCACAAAATTTAAATTTTCAGTTGTTAAAAAATCTCATTCGAACCTAGAGCTTGTTAGGACTGGGGATCTTAGGCCGCGTTAATATTATCGATCTTTTTTGTCAGACCGATGCGCGAGGGGAACCTCTAAAAATTGTTTTTTAAATTTTAATTTTTAGAGGTTCCCTGAGGTTAAGCTAACTTTCTTAATTTCTCAGACAGGTCAGTTTTTTCCCACGAAAAACCACCATCAGCTTCTGGAGCGCGTCCGAAATGACCGTAGGTTGCGGTTCTTTTATAAATTGGCTTGTTTAGACCAAGGTGGCTTCTGATGCCGCGGGGACTGAGGTCAACCAGATCGTTAATGACTTTTACCAAGTCTTCCCCCGTCACACCAGTTTTGTGATTGTTGACGTAGAGCGATAAAGGTTTGGAAACGCCGATTGCATAGGCGATTTGTATAGTACATCTATCAGCAAGGCCGGCAGCAACAATATTTTTTGCCAAATAGCGCGCCATATATGCAGCAGAACGATCAACCTTTGTTGGATCTTTTCCGGAAAAAGCACCACCACCGTGTGGAGCAGCTCCACCATAAGTATCAACTATGATTTTACGACCCGTCAATCCAGCATCACCATCAGGCCCACCAATCACAAATTTTCCAGTTGGATTAACCAAGAATTTGTCTTCTTTACACATCCATCCTTTTGGAAGAGATTTTTCGACATAGGGGCGAATCAACTCACGAACTTGGCGCTGAGTCATACCCTCCTTGTGCTGAATAGAGACAAGAATTGTTTCTGCACGAACCGGGATACCATCTTCATACCATAAAGTTACCTGACTTTTAGCATCCGGACCAAGATCACGCAACTCTCCACCTCGTACTGCATCCATGATGTTGTGTAAAATGCGGTGTGCGTAGTAAATTGCAGCAGGCATCAAAACATCAGTTTCACGACAGGCATAACCAAACATGATTCCTTGGTCTCCAGCTCCTTCATCTTTTGAACCGGCAGCATCAACACCAACAGCGATATCAGCTGATTGCCCATGAATTAAGTTGGTAATTTTTAAATTTTTCCAATGAAAGCCATCCTGCTCATAGCCAATATCTTTGACGGTTTGACGGATTAAATTTTCAATATCCGGTTTTGAAATTTCTGGAGCTCGGATTTCACCACCGATCACCACCACGTTTGTTGTGGCAAATGTTTCAACGGCAATGCGAGAGTAGGGATCTTTCGCTAAATAAGCATCGACCAAAGTATCGGAAATTTGATCGCAAATTTTGTCAGGGTGCCCTTCAGAAACAGACTCAGAAGTGAATAGAAAATTTTTTGGCATGTTAAGTTAGACTTACAAATTCTGGAAGGCTTTCCACAAAATAAAGGAGATGGTAATTCAAAAGGACTTCAAGTAACCAAAACGTATCGTTGAGTAATACGCGTTAAGCAATGCCAATTTTCCTGAATATTTCTGAAAACTAAAACGAAAACTATCGTCTGAATTATCAGAAAAAGTGAATTGAAAACCAGCGCCATAAACTGCCATTGTTTCATGCACTTTACGAACTACAGAATTGCCTTCTGATGTTGCGTAAGTCAACTTAGTATTCATATCAGATACTCCGGCCTCAGCAAACAATTCAAAATCATCATCAATAATTGGCGCGTAAAATAAAGCAGAGAGGTTGTATTGATCCATTTTGAACCTCGGTTTGTGTGACAAGGAATAGCCTTGCAGAGAATCATTACTTAACTCCGTTTGTGCCCAATTGGTGTTTAGACCAACAAATTTATGGATACGCAAATGTCCACCAACTGCAATATTTTCAAAATCTGCTATCTGCTTTTCAGGAAGATTAGTTTTTAGATCAGAATTTACTCCACCACCAATAACATTCGGAGCGCTATATTCAAGCGAACCAAATGGTTTAAGAAAAAACTCGTCACGCATTTCTGCAAAACTGTCCATGGGGTGAAAAAAAACTAGGAAAATGGTGGCAACAAATTGGGTGAACTTATGTGACAATCTCATGAACCTTAACAACTGCAGTTGAATTAATTTTACTAGCGAGCACGTACCTTTAAGTACGCTTACCTACTCGCAAACTGATCTTCCTAGAGATTTCACTTCGCTCATGCTCGTTCTCATCTATAGCATCTCAGCATGAAATTGCATATTTATGACGAAGCATGCGTCGTTTCGGCTAAAGCCGTCGACTCGAACTCCTCGAAAAATCCAGGTTTTTCAGAGGTTCCTTAAAAAACAACGCTTAAATTTATTCTGGAATTGATGATAATTTCTTCTCACCCTTGAAACCAGCTGCAATCCCGGTACGCGATACTCCGTCTAGTTCCAGTACAGAAAATTTTTCCAAAATCTCATCAATCATTTCAGCAGTTCCGATCACTTCAAAAACAATCGAATCTCCCGTGATATCAATGATGTGTGTGCGGTATTTATCTGCTATCTTAATAGCCTTGTCGCGTTTTTGCTCGTCTCCGATTATTTTTACCAAAGCAAGTTCTCTTTCAATGTAACCGTGCTCACATGTAAGCTCTGCGGCACGATGCACTGGAACGATGCGATTTAGTAGTTTGCAAATCAAAGTGATGGTTTTTGTTGTACCGAAGCTGGTGATGGTAATTCTGGAAAGCTTTTTATCTTTACTGATTGGGGCGACGTTGAGGGATTCTATGTTGCATCCTCTTGCAGAAAAAAGCTCAACTATGCGCGCCAACGCACCAAACTCATTATCAACCAGAATTGCGATTACATGCTTTTTGATTTGGTCAGACATCGTTGTTTTTAAAGAGAATTATGAGCTCCGTCACAAAACACGCCATTCTTGCTACGTTTACAGCCGCAAAGATTTACTATTTTTTCTTCTGCTACTTCAAACATGACAGATTTCATGATGCTAGTTCCATCCTCATTCTTGTATTGCTTGTGCGATCCATCACAGAATGGCTGGTTATTGGACGCCCCGCATGAACACCAAAAATATTTTTGTCCCGGTTTTACCTCAACTTTAAAAGGATGTTTGGCGGCAATTATTGGCAATGATTCTGTCATAAAGCTATGTTATCGATTAATCTTACTCCCTCTAAATAAGCTGCAACGAACAGTCTATATTTAACAAGTTTAGCGTCTTCAATCATGTTGGGTACGAAAGAAGAATTTGAATTGTTGTCAGAATGTGTAACGGAGAATAATTCGAGGCTTGTTTCATCGCGGATTTCTAGATAGTCAATCTTTTCGAAACCTGTTTGCAAAAGTTTTTCCTTTTTATCCGAAAGAATTTTTGTATAATTTGTAGCGTTATTTTTTGCTTCATCTTTTATCTCCAGCAACATTCTAAAAAGCTCTGAAGCCTTGATTTTAGCTATATCAGATAATCTTTGATTTCGTGATGACATTGCAAGTCCGCTTTTTTCACGCATTGTTTCATGTGAAACAATCTCAATTTCGAAGTTTAAATCTTCGACTAGTTTTTTGATTATTGCCAACTGCTGGAAATCCTTCTCTCCAAAGATTGCTACGTCGGGTTTTACGATATTAAAAAGCTTTACAACAATCATGGCTACCCCGTCAAAATGGCCCGGACGAGCGCTGCCACAAAGACAATCGGTCAGCCTCGTTGGAACAATTTTAAATGAAAAATTGTCTGAAAAAATTTCTGAATCTTGTGGCAAAAAAATGTGAGTTGCGCCGGATTTTTTTAGCTTCTCTAAATCCTCATCAACCTGTCTCGGATATTTTTTGTAATCGCTAGAATCATTGAACTGAGCCTTATTAACAAAAATACTAACTACCACGATTTCTGCGATTTCTTTACCTTTTTTTACTAAGGATAAATGTCCTTCATGTAAGGCCCCCATGGTTGGAATAAGCGCAATTTTTTTACCAAGATTTCTTTCTTGCTCTAGGTGAAATCTGATTTCTGAGATGGTTTTGGATATCTGCATGGCGGAATTTTGATGAGGAATGGGAGTTCTAAAATCGATAAATTCTTTCTCAAAAATGACGTAGTCGCGAAGAGGCAAGTAATTTTCAACCCTGATCCGCCATTAGAATCATTCAGAAGAAAAAAATTTTGCGAGTAAAATCTATGACTTTTCCATCGCGAATTTCGATTCCTTCCGAAGCAAGAATTTCGATTTTCTTTTCGATACCAAAGGCATATCCTCCCAACGCTCCATCGGATTTCACGACGCGATGACATGGAACTATTGGTGCATTAGGATTCTTTCCAACAATCTGTCCAACAGCGCGATAGCCTTTGGTTTTTAACCTATCGGCCAAAGCTTTATAAGTCGTAACTTTGCCCTTAGGGATTTGATTCAGAAGATCGTAAAGTTTTTGAGAATTAATCAAGTGTAAGTAGCTCCAATCCAGATTTTTTTTTGATTTCGTCATTTTATCCTCATTTTTGTTGATAATGTTGGTCAATGGATTCTGGCAGTGGCAGTGTCTTTTCAAACTTCGGCAATTGCGGTAAAATTACCAAAAAGTAAGCGTAATAGTAAAAAGTAGCAAAGCGCGAAGCCCAAATGTACCAACCTTCTGCTGGAGATTTTCCTAAATATCCCAAAAACAAAAAATTCAAAATAAACAGCCAAAAAACTTGTTTGAACAAGGGGCGGTAAGCGCCAGACTTGACTGGACTGCGATCAAGCCAAGGTAAAACGAAGAGTAAGGCAATCGCACCAAACATCATCGCAACACCACCAAGCTTGTCTGGAACGGCGCGAAGAATGGCGTAAAATGGTAGGAAATACCATTCAGGAACGATGTGAGCTGGCGTTACCATTGGATTGGCAGGGATGTAATTGTCTGGATGTCCGAGTGAGTTTGGATAAAAAAACAGGAAATATCCAAATACTAAAAAGAAGCCGACAAAACCCACCATGTCTTTAATGGTGAAGTAAGGATGAAAAGGAATGATGTCTTTTTTACTTTTAATTTCAACACCACTTGGATTGTTTGAACCCACAGTATGAAGGGCTACCAGATGTAGCAAAACAATTCCGACAATGATGAATGGTAGCAAAAAGTGAATCGCAAAAAAACGATTTAGCGTAGGATTGTCAACGGAATAACCGCCCCAGAGCCAGGCCACAATTGATTTCCCAACAACAGGAAGAGCAGAAAAAAGATTGGTAATTACTGTTGCTCCCCAAAAACTCATCTGCCCCCAAGGTAAGACATAACCCATGAAAGCCGTTGCCATTGCGAGTAGAAAGAGGATTACTCCGATCCACCATAAAAGTTCACGAGGAGAACGATAAGATCCGTAATAAAGTCCACGAGCGATGTGGGCATAAAGCGCTACAAAAAACATCGACGCTCCAACAGCATGAATGTAACGAATCAGCCAACCATAATTTACATCACGCATGATGTGCTCGACTGAGTCAAAAGCCATTTTGGTGTTTGGCGTGTAATGCATTGCGAGGAACAATCCGCTAAGAATTTGCACTACCAAAGCAATGCCAGCGATTGATCCAAAACTCCACCAATAGCTAAGATTCTTCGGGTAAGGATGTCTTAACAAAGCGCCCTCCATCATCGAAATAATTGGCAAACGATCGTCAACCCATTTGGCAATTTTAGACTTTTTTGTGAGAGATTCTGGAGCGTCGTTTTGAAGATGGTGTGACATTTTATCCGATTTTAATGACAGTATTGGAAATAAATTCGTAAGGAGGAATTTCTAAATTTTTTGGTGCCGGACCTTTTCTGATGCGAGCCGAGGTGTCGTATTGTGAACCATGACAAGGGCAGAACCATCCTTTAAATTCCCCTTGTCCCCCTAATGGAATGCAGCCAAGATGGGTACAGATTCCGATCGTAATTAACCACTCTTCTTTACCTGGTTTGACTCGATCAGAATCCAACTGTGGGTCTTTGAGCTCAGATAATTGAACCTTTTGAGCTGATTCAATTTCTTCTGCCGTTCTTCTTTTTATGAAAACCGGCTTACCTCGCCACATCACTTTTTTCTCCTCACCAACTTTGATATTGGAAATATCAACTTCGACTGACGCTAGAGCCGCAACATCTTTTGACGGATTCATACTATCGATGAATGGCAATAAGGCGCAAGTTGCACCAATACCAGCAGCAGTGTACGCGGTTGCGGTAAGTAATTTTCTGCGACCCTGATCCTTTACTGACTCTTCAGACATTGTTTAAAAAAATTTGTTTTACAAAAAACTCAGATTCAGTTTGTTCAACACAGATCCTTTCTTAAAAAGTTTTTGTTACATGAATCAAACTTATCAATTCCAAATTTTTATATGACGATTCTAAAAATCAAAAAACTGGAAAATTTACGTGAACTCGCTTTACCAAAATACGAAACTAGCGGTAGCGCAGGAATGGATTTACTGGCAGCAATCGATGAGGATTTAACGATTCAGTCAGGAGAAATTAAGCTGGTTAAAACTGGTATATCCATTGCACTTGAGCATGGTTTCGAAGCGCAGGTTCGTCCAAGATCGGGGCTAGCTTTAAAAAATGGTATCACAGTTTTAAACAGTCCAGGAACTATCGATTCGGATTATCGTGGCGAGATTTGTGTAATTTTAATTAATCACTCAAAAAATAATTTTGTGGTTACTAGGGGGATGAGAATTGCGCAAATCGTTATTGCGAAGCACGAACAAGCGCAATTGGTTGAGGTAGAAAATCTTGATGAGACAGTAAGAGGGGAAGGTGGATTTGGCTCAACTGGGCACTAGACTGTCCTAGAATTGCAACGCTTTACGTGACGTAAACTTATTAATATTTTTACTATGACCAAAGATAAAAATCTCAAAATACAACTCTCTCAAATCAACACGCGCGTTGGGGATCTTGATGGTAATTGCAACAAAATCCTACATGAATTTAAAAGGGCGGAGGAGGGAGGATGTGACTTGGTGATGTTTTGTGAAATGAGTCTAACGGGCTATCCTTGCGGTGACCTGTGGAAGAAAAAAGATTTTATCAAGCAAGTTACAAAAAAAATTTCTGAGATTTGTGAAATAACAAAAAAATCTTCGATAGCCTCCGGATGCGCTATTTTACTTGGTGCCCCGACAGTAGAGCTGAGTCGTGATCAAAAAGAAACTCTGCATAATTCAGCAATTCTGATCGATGGCGGTGAAGTAAAAAAAATTATCCATAAAAAATCTTTACCAAATTATGGAGTGTTTGATGAGAAAAGATATTTTGAGCCCGCAAGCACTTTGTCGATTGTTGAATTTCGTGGATTGGAATTAGCAATATTGGTTTGTGAAGATTTGTGGGATATAAAAAACACCTTCCTACTGCAAGAAAGAATCTTCGACGCCACTATTGTTATCAACTCCTCTCCCTATTCTACCAAGAAACATGAATATCGCTACAAGGCAGCAAGCCAGCTTGTTTCCCGCGTTGGTAAACCATTGCTTTATTTAAACCAAGTTGGCGCAGAAGATTCTCTAGTGTTCGATGGTAGTTCTTTTGTGATGGATGGTAATGGAAAAATTGTGACACAGATGAAGGAATTCGAGGAAGACTCTCTGATTGTAGAGTTAAAGAAAGAAAAAGAAGTGATCTGTTCAAAAAATACTGTTATTCCGTTAGACACATTAGATCGCTGGCACGAAAGGGACTACCTCGCCTGCACCCTTGGCCTTCGTGACTATATGGGTAAAAATTCTTTCAAAAAAGTTTTACTAGGAATGTCTGGAGGAGTAGATTCTGCAATTGTCGCAGCGATTGCCGTTGATGCGCTTGGCAGTGAGAATGTTAGTCTTTATGCCTTACCAAGCCGCTACAATTCTGAAGAATCAATGACGGATGCAATAAACTGTGCAAAAAGTTTAGGGGTAAAATTTGAAGCAATTGCGATTGATACAATTTTCGAATCGATGCTTTTTACACTAAGAAATCATCTTAAATCTGACAGCAGCACAGCTGAAGAAAACCTACAATCACGTATTCGCGGCAATATTTTGATGGCATTGTCAAACGCTTCTGGGGCACTGCTACTCACAACCGGCAATAAATCTGAGCTCGCGGTTGGATATGCTACGATCTACGGAGACATGTGCGGCTCGTTTAATCCGATTAAGGATTTATACAAAACCAAAGTTTACGAATTAACGAAATGGCGCAATGAAAATGTGCCAAAAATTTCTTTGTCGACAGCAAGTAACCCGATTCCACAAAATATCCTCACCAAAGAACCAAGCGCAGAATTAAGACCAAACCAGAAGGATAGCGACTCTCTGCCGGAATATGAAATTCTGGATCGCATTTTATTCGGTCTAATTGAAGACAAAAAATCTATCGATGAGATTGCTCTGGATACTGGCTTCGCAAAAGATTTGGTAAAAAGAATTTCCAAACTTTTTTATGCGAGCGAGTATAAGCGCAAACAATCTCCTTTAGGACCAAAAATTTCTGACATGTCTTTTGATGAGGAAAGGCGCTATCCAATAACAAATCGTTACGAGAATGTTACAAACTGATCGCTATGCTTGCCATGATTGCAAAGGTATCACTGAATTCACTCATGGCCTGAGGGGCAGTAAATTGATTGAATCATTTCTCTGGTGGACGTTGTTTTTCCCCGCACCATTTTATGCAATGTGGCGCAGAAAAAAGAAGCCGAAAAAGACTATCTGCAAATATTGCGGCAGTGATTTTCTTCTACCGGCCGACTCGCTCCACACCAAAGAATTTCTAAAATTATGACCACAATTTGCCGCTTTGCCCCTTCGCCAACCGGCTTTCTTCATGTAGGCAATATACGCGCTGCTATCATAAATTTTCTTTACGCAAAAAAAACTGGGGGACGATTCCTTCTTCGCCTTGATGATACGGATATAGAAAGAGTTCGCGATGAATATCGTAGCATGATTTTGACTGACTTGGAATGGCTTGAACTCTCTTATGATTCTTCAACAAAACAATCGGACCGTTTGGAAAAATACGAGATTGCGAAGAATAGCTTGATTGAATCCGGCAGGCTTTACGAATGTTTTGAAACCGCAGAAGAATTAAACCTACAACGCAAATCCCAGATAGTTTCTGGTATCGCTCCAATTTACAACCGCGCTGCACTCAACTTAACCTCAGAACAAAAACAAAACTTATGCGCACAAGGTTTAAAACCGCATTACCGCTTCCTTCTCGAAGAAAAAATTGTTAGCTGGGATGATAAGATAAAAGGCAAAATCACTTACGAAGGCAGGCATTTTTCTGATCCGGTTTTAATCAGAGATAATGGTGTTCCAACTTACACTTTCTGTTCTGTGGTTGATGATGTAGAATTTGGCATTACGGACATAATTCGAGGCGAAGATCACATCACTAATACCGCAATTCAGATCCAAATTTTTGAGGCGTTAAAGTCTAAGGTTCCTTGCTTTGCACATCTATCGCTGGTTAAAGCAAAAGAGGAAAAAATTTCTAAAAGAGAAGGTGGGTTCGATATTAAATCACTACGCCTAGATGGTTATGAGGCAATGGCAATTGTGAATTTATTGTCACAAATTGGTACTTCTGAATCGATTAAAATTCACAAAAATTTTGATGAATTGGCTAAGAATTTTGACTTCGCGAAATTTAGTAAATCAGCAATGAATTATGATATTTTCGAACTAACTAGCGTAAATCAGAGATTGTTGCAAATTCTTGATTATGAAGAAATTGAGCCAAGAATGAAGCCTTACAATTTACCAAAAGATTTTGCTGAAAAAATATGGCTAGCTCTTCGACCAAATATCAGTTTCTTTTCCGACGTTAGTGAGTGGATAAAAGTTTTTCAGAAAGAATTTTCTTATACTAATGCGGAATCTGATCGAAAGTTTTTGCGTGAAGCTGCGAATCTTTTGCCCGAAGATACTGCAGATGCGAATTGCTGGAAAATTTGGCTCGATAAAATTAAAAATAACACGAGTAGGAATGGTAAGGAACTATTCATGCCAATCCGCCTAGCTCTTAGTGGAAAAGAGCATGGACCCGAATTGCGGCACTTAGTAAATCTGATTGAAAGGGATGAAATTTTGAGGAGAATGAATGGTTAATCATTCTGCTATTTTGCATCGCAATTTCACTTCTAAACACTTACTACTCCTGCTTTCTTTTTATGCGCTTTTCGCTCTGATCTTTGCCTATGTCAGTCAGTTTGTTTTCGATCACCAACCCTGCATTTTGTGTCTTTATCAACGTGTTCCCTTTTTTGCGGTAGTTGTGGTTACTGCCCTGAGTATTCTTTTTTTAAAAAAAGAAAGGCTGAAGAAAATTGCTCTTTTTTTATGTTTGGCGATGCTGCTAATCAACGTAGGCATGGCCTCTTACCATGTTGGTGTTGAGAAGAAAATTTTCAAAGGACCGGTGACGTGTAGTAGGGGTCTGGAAAAAATTACTGACTTGGATGAGCTCAGAGCGGCAATAATGAAAACAAAAGCTATAAGATGTGATAGGCCAAGCTTTGTATTTCTTGGCCTTTCTATGGCGGCGTGGAATGTGGTTTATTGCTTATTTCTAGTTGGGTTAACTTTGGTTATTCTACCAAAAAACGCACCCGAATATCTTGAATTGAAACCTTCACTTCACCAGAAGAAGCGGCGCTAAATTTCCATCTTCTCAAGCTCCTCAAAAGCATCTCGTCCAATCTGTTGTTAAATGATGGCTTAATCAACTCCACCTTTGTTACAGAACCATCAGCAGCAATGTGGAACCTTACAATTGCATCACTGTGAAACGCCCGCTCTCTTAGTTCGTCAGGAATGTTTGGCAATGGCTGAAAGATTGGCTTTATTGCAAACTCGGATGCTACTACTCCCTTGTTTTTTTCTGCATGATTTTCTCCTTCAGCAACGTGATGATAATCTGATTCCGTTTCATTTTTTGACCTAACCATTTCCTGCCCACTTCTGTTACGACTTCTATTTTCTAACTCATCCTCTCCAATCAGAAAAGCGTTAATTTCAGAAAATGTTTGCGGTTGTTTTGTGATTTTTTGTTTTGAATAGGTAAGGCACAGGATCAACAGAATCCAAACTATAAGGCTTAGTAAGAGGCTTTTGAATGAGTGGCTCATTTAACAGTAAAAATCTGGGCAATAAAAAACCCCGCTACTATGTCTTTTTAAGAAATAGTAGCGGGGTTCCGTGTAGAAAAAGGATTATTTTCTTCCAACCTTAAGTTAGCTTCCTTGTCCTGGAACGTCTAGTGTGTAAACTAAGCTGCAAGCTTTTCCAGTAACGTTTCCTACGTTGTAAGTAGCACTGCCTGTAAAGAAGCAGGCATCAACAGCGGTGGCTATTCCTGTTGTTCCGCCGCCTTTGATTCTTCCGGCGTTAGCAACGCCATCGTCATTTTTAGCGTCAACAGAAAGAGCATCAGCAGGAGTAATTGATCTTCCAACATTAGTCGTAGGCGCTGTAGCCAAAGATAGAGCTGCAGTTCCTCCTATTGGTGCAGTAATGATGTTACCGATCAAGACAGCGACATTGCTTAATCCGACAGTGTCATAATCAAAAACCCAACCAGACTGTTTAGTTTTTGATGATGGAAAGCTTGTTCCTGCTGACATGGCAACCGCGCTACCAAGGACTCCGTTACCACGAGTTGTGGCATTGCCTCCGTTACCAAATATTGCCGTACCAGAGTTAAATGTGAAAACACCAGCGTCTCTCATATGAAGCCACGCACCAGCACCGCCTTCTGAACCGCTGAACGGAGCTGCATCTGGGCAGGTACCCGCAGCAGCAGGTGTACCATTTCTGCAAAATTCCATTTGTCCATCATTATCGCCCACGTTACCTGAAGCGAGAGTTACTGCGCTATCACCAGGAAAAGAATCGTAAAGGGAATAAAACGCACCAACAGAAACTGAATGCGCTCTTGCTTCGGTAACGATGTTGCGCAATTCGGCACTTTTAATTAAGCTCGCACCGCCGGTAATACCAGCGATTAACAAACCGATAATAATCAAAACGATGGAAAGTTCAATCAGCGAAAAAGCTGATTTTCTTGAAGAGAAAGTTTTTTTCATAATGCGGTTCAATGAAAATTATTAAACGGTTGTAAACACTGTATTTAGAACGACGCAGGCTCTATTTAAAAATATCGCTCGCAAGCAAGAACTTCGGCGGAAGCTAGGAACGCTTTTGATTCTGTCAACTCATTATTCTAGAATGGAAACTGAGTTGATTCAAATATGGAAAAAGCACCACAGGGAACCTCTAAAAATTAGATTTTTTTTGAGAAATTTTTAGGCAACAAATTTTCGAGCAGGTAAGCGTACTTAGAGGTACGTGCTCGCGAGAAAATTTGGTAACGACAAAAATTTACAAAAAAAACAATTTTTAGAGATTCCCTAAAGCAATGATGCCAACACCAATTGCTGCGGAATGGGCGGGACGAATACTAGAACAGATTTGCTCAGGTTTTTAAAGGGAGGGGGCTGGTCATAGAATATCTTCAATCACCATCTGAACCTTCTCAACGCCCATCCAGCTATTGATATTTAAAGTGCAAATAAGATTGATATTTTTAAAGAAATTTGGACTGAGCAACATTTCTCCTAGCCCGTTAGCCATAGAGCCAAAGGCGATTGCCTGAAGAGAATTTCCAGATCCAACCAAGTTATGTGATGAAAAAATACAGCTGACATGATCTTGTTTTTGGCCGACCAAACTCGCTTTTACCTTGTACAAATCGCGTAGCAAAAATTTTGGCTTAGGATTGCCAACGCCAAATGGCTCAAGCTTGGTTAGCTCTTTTAGCAGCTCAATGTTGACCTGGCTCACATCCAATATTGCGGTATATTTTTTTTCATTTTGTGTAGAAATTTCTGTAACTTTTTCACCCAATTTTTTGCAGAAGAATTCGTGAAGTTCAGAAATTTTTTCCGTTAATACAGAAAATCCCCCAGCCATTGCATGACCTCCGCCATCAAGCAACAAGCCATCTAAACGCGCATTTAAAATTTCTGCACCAAAATCAATTCCGGAAATCGATCGGCAAGAAGCTTTGCCCTTCTTACCTTCATCATCAATTGCAATAATTACGGTTGGCCTGTTGTATAGATCCTTTAGGCGCGAGGCGACAATACCGATCACTCCCTGATGCCAATTCTTTGAAACGGCAAAAATTACAGGATCAGTCTTTTTAAATTCTTCGATACCAGATTCTAAAGCCTTCACAGCCTCATCCAGCACTTGTACCTCGATGTCTTTTCTTTGTTTATTAAAATTTTCCAGCTGACTCGCGATTTCCTTAACCCGCGATTCATCTTCACTCGATAGAATCGTCGCGCCAAGATCTGACTTTCCTACACGTCCTCCCGCATTGATTCTGGGACCTATTATAAAACCAAGATGATATGAGGATGGCTGCTCATTTAAACCCGCCAAATCACAAATTTCGCGCAATCCAAGATTTTTTCTTTGTCTTAAAATTTTTAGTCCCTGTGTAACGAAGGTACGATTTAAGCCTGTAAGAGGCATTACATCACAAACCGTTCCAAGAGCTACTAAATCAAGAAATGATAAAAGATTTGGTTCGGATTTATTTTTGTAAAATTCTCTTTCACGTAGGCGTTTGTTGATTGCAACGATGAATAGAAAAGTTACTCCAGCGGCGCAGAGATTTTTGTGAGGAAAGGTTTCAAGCAGAAGATTGGGGTTGATAATTGCAATGGCTTCTGGTTTTTCGACGACTCCCAAATGATGATCAATCACGATAATTTCTAATCCAACCTTTGCAGCATCTTCGAGCGGTTTAAATGAGACTGTTCCGCAATCAACTGTGATTACAAGGTTGGTGCCGGTTTTTTTGAGATTTAGTAAAGCTTGAGAATTGGGACCATAGCCCTCAAGAATGCGATCGGGAACGTAGATTCCAACATCAACCCCGATTGCAGCAAAGAAGCGTTTTAGTAGAGCGGCACTAGTTGCGCCGTCAACATCATAATCAGCAAAAATCGTGATTTTCTTTCCACTTAACACCGCATCAATCGCATGCGTTACTGCTCTCTCCATGCCAGATAATTCAAACGGATCTGGAAGGGAAGTTTTAATTTTTGGATCTAAAAATTCTTCTATTTCATCAAGAGGAATATTTTTTGCAGCGATGATTTTGCTGAGAGATTCTGATAGTTGGAATCTCTGCCTTATTGTTTCGGCATATCTTTCATCAAACTCTTGCTGTTGCCAGTGAAAGCCGAGAATAGATTTTTTCATCTGCGTACCCAACCTGATTCAGGCTCCCTGAACTATCAGTGGTTACGAATTCATAGATTTGAAGAACTCTTCATTGGTTTTAGTGTGATCTGTCTTGTTCAGTAAAAATTCCATCGCTTCAATTGGACTCATCGGATTCACGATTCTACGTAACATCCAAATTTTCGATAGCGTTGCACGATCAACCAAAAGCTCTTCTTTTCTGGTACCTGATTTTGTAATATCGATGGCAGGAAAAATTCTTTTGTCAGCAATTTTGCGATCGAGAATAATTTCAGAATTACCCGTACCCTTAAATTCTTCAAAAATCACTTCATCCATTCTTGAACCTGTATCAACAAGGGCTGTTGAAATAATAGTCAACGATCCACCTTCTTCAATATTTCTTGCAGCACCGAAAAATCTTTTTGGTTTTTGTAAAGCATTTGAATCAACGCCACCACTTAAAACCTTGCCCGAGGAAGGAATAACGGTGTTATATGCGCGCGCTAACCGCGTGATTGAATCTAGCAAAATTACCACATCTTTTTTTGCTTCGACGAGTCTGCGAGCTTTCTCAATTACCATTTCCGCGAGCTGAACGTGACGTGTTGCAGGTTCATCAAAAGTTGAGCTTACTACTTCACCCTTCACGCTACGAAGCATGTCAGTAACTTCTTCTGGGCGCTCATCAATCAACAATACCAGTAGGATGATTTCAGGATGATTCGCAGAAATCGCACGAGCGATATTTTGCATCAAAGAAGTTTTTCCAGTTCTTGGAGGAGCTACAATCAGTGCTCTTTGGCCTTTTCCTAAAGGCGCAATCATGTCGATAATTCTAGTACTGGCATCATGACCTGCCGCCTTATCTTCTTCGAGACGCAGCTTACTTTGTGGGTAAAGAGGGGTAAGGTCATCGAACAAAACACGATTGCGAATCTTGTCAGGCGCGCCGAAATTAACTTCATTTACACGAAGCAGGGCAAAATATCTTTCACCTTTTTTTGGAGCACGAATTTGGCCACGAATCGTATCACCGGTACGCAAACTAAATCTTTTAATCTGACTTGGAGAAACATAAATATCATCTGAACCGGGGAAATAATTGGTTTCAGGCGCTCTTAAAAAACCGAATCCATCTTCTAAAACTTCCAATACACCTTCGCCGATTATAACATTTTCAGGATTTTCTTCGGAAAAATTTTTGAGTATGTGGTAGATGATGTCTTGCCTACCATAATCACCGATATTATCCAAACCATGCTCGTGAGCCACATCGATCAAGCTTTCGGCTGATTTTGATTTTAAAGATTTAAGCTCAAGAACTCTATTTTTAGCGCCCTCATTACCCTGACGCTGCTGGTCATAACCCTTATCATCATCTTCACAATCGTCTGATTGATTTCCGTTACCCATAGGATTGCCATTGGGATTGCCATTGGGATTGTTAGTCTGCGACCGATTAAAATCCTGACGTCCTTGTTGAGTAGAATTTTGATTGTAAGAATTTTGATTCCCCACATTCTGGTCTTGTCGCCTTTCTTCCGGTAACTCTTGGTTATTACTTTCTGCAATTCGTGATGAATTTTGCTGATCTTGTAAATTATGGTTTTGATTGTTGCTTGAACCATAGCGCAAGTGAAGAGTAGATGACATGTATTTTAAATTTTATTATTGCCTAAACGAGTAAATCGTTGGCTTAGAAGACGAGTGAAATGAAGGAAGAGAGATTGAAAATATTGATGGTAATTGAAAAGTGTAGGTAAGAATCAAATAGATAAGAAACCCAAAAACATCCGACTAAAACTTCAAACGAGGTGGAGGGTTGTTAAGAAGGAAAATTTTATCTGTCAAGCAACCACATTAAAAAAACAACTCGTCTTACCAGTATGACAAGCAGACCCAATTTGCTCCACCTCAAGCAGAAGGCAATCGAGGTCACAATCGGCAATGATGGAAATCACTTTCTGTAAATTTCCGGAGGTCTCACCCTTCTTCCACAAAGAATTTCTTGAACGTGAAAAATAGGTAGCGTAACCAGTTTCAATTGTGAGCTTTAGACTTTCTTCATTCATCCAAGCCATCATCAAAACCTTTCCGGTTTTTTTGTCCTGCGCAATCGCGGGAATCAAACCATTTAAGTCAAATTTGTAATTCATAACTTATTTACATGATTACTTGTACTCGTCGTCTTGAATTTGACGCAGCTCACCGCATCATCGAACATGAAAGCAAATGTAAAATGCTGCATGGTCACCGCTATGTTTTAGAAGCGAGTTTTGCTGCCAAAAAATTGGATAATTTGGGAAGAATAATTGATTTCGGAGTTGCCAAACAAGTGCTTGGATCCTGGATCGATTCCAATCTTGATCACAACACGATTTTATCAATCAAGGATAAAAATCTTGGGGAAACAATTTCCAAAGAAACGGGGCAAAAAATTTATTACCTCGACTGCAATCCAACAGCCGAAAATATCGCGTATCATCTTCTAAGCAAGATCTGTCCGAAACTTTTTGCAAAACATAATGTAAAATGCGTTGGAATTAGACTTTACGAAACCCCTAATTGCTATGTTGATGCCAAATAATTTTTCTGCTCAATATCGCATCTACTACGAGGATACAGATGCAGGAGGCGTGGTTTATTACGCTAATTATTTAAAATTTTTTGAACGTGCCCGCACTGATTTTCTGCGCTCTCTTGGATTAATTCAGAACGAACTTGCAACAAGAGAAAATTTGGTTTTTGTTGTTAGAAAATGTGAGATTGAATATCTCTCGCCAGCAAGATTGGATGATTCAATCATCGTTTCGGTTGAAATAAAAAACATTTCTGCCGCGTCACTATTGATGTACCAAGAAATCAAAGAATCAGAAAAATTATTATCACGGCTCCACGTGGAAATTGTTTGTGTTTCAGCAGATAATTTTAAACCAAAAAAATTGCCGGAATATCTAAAGACAACGTTACAAAGCTAATGACTACCCCTCTCTCATACATCCGCAATTTCTCCATAGTCGCTCACATTGACCATGGCAAATCAACGCTTTCAGATCGCTTAATTCAAGAATGTGGAGCGGTTGCAGATCGCGACATGACAGCGCAAATTCTCGATTCAATGGATATCGAAAAAGAACGCGGAATTACGATTAAGGCACAAACCGTAAGACTCTCTTATGAGGCTGATGACGGAAAAACTTATATGCTGAATTTGATGGATACCCCTGGTCACGTCGATTTTGGTTATGAAGTCAGTCGTTGCCTTGCCGCATGTGAAGGTTCGATTTTAGTAGTTGATTCATCACAAGGTGTGGAAGCCCAAACCCTTGCCAATGTTTATCAGGCAATAGACAATAATCACGAGATCGTTCCTGTATTAAATAAAATCGATCTTCCCGCTTCTGATCCGGAATCGGTTAGAAAACAAATTGAAGAGGTAATAGGAATTGACGCTTCCGAGGCTATTTTAGTGTCCGCAAAAACTGGGGTCGGAATTCACGAAACTCTTGAGGCGGTTGTAAAAAAACTTCCCGCTCCAAAAGGAAATCCTGATGGTGATTTTAAAGCGCTTTTGATTGATAGTTGGTATGATGCTTACCTTGGCGTAATAGTGCTGGTGCGGGTAATTGACGGTTCAATTAAGAAAGGTCAAAAAATAAAAATGATGGCTGCAAATGCAGTTTATCAGGTTGATTCGGTTGGATTTTTTACTCCAAAGAAAAATTTTTGTGATGATTTAAAAGCTGGAGAAGTAGGGTTCATCAATGCCGCGATCAAGCAAGTTTCCGATTGTAGAGTTGGTGACACAATTGTTTTGGCAAGTAACGATACCGCTTCCCCCTTACCAGGCTTCAAACAAAACCAACCCGTGGTTTTTTGCGGTATTTATCCTATTGATGCTTCCGACTTCGAGAAATTCCGCGATGCCTTGGCAAAACTTAATCTCAATGATGCAAGTTTTGAGTATGAAGCGGAGACTTCTACAGCGTTAGGTTATGGCTTCCGCTGCGGCTTCCTCGGCCTTCTTCATCTAGAAATTATTCAAGAAAGACTTGAGCGCGAATTTGATTTAGATCTTATAACAACTGCCCCATCGGTTATTTACCGCATACATACACAAAAAGCGAAAAGCCTTACAGATGACCAAAAAGAAGCTGCCATTTTACTCGTCCACTCTCCCGCCGAAATGCCGGATCCGACTCAAATTGATTTCATGGAAGAGCCTTGGATCAAGGCTACCATCATGACTCCGGACGAATATCTCGGATCGGTTCTTGACCTCTGTACACGCAAGCGTGGCATACAAAAAGAGCTGACTTATGTTGGTGCGCGCGCCATGTTAATTTACCGATTACCGCTCAACGAAATCGTTTACGATTTTTACGATCGCCTCAAATCCTGCTCACGCGGCTATGCCAGCTTTGATTGGCAGATGGATGGTTACGAAGAAAGTCAATTGGTAAAACTTTCTATTTTAGTTAATGCTGAGCCGGTTGACGCGCTTTCAATCATTACTCACAAACTTAGAGCGGAATTTAGAGGAAGGGCGATTTGTACAAAATTGAAAGAACTTATTCCGAAACAAATGTTTAACATTGCAATTCAAGCGGCAATCGGCGGAAAAATTGTTGCACGTGAAACAGTGACTGCAATGAGGAAGGATGTAACTGCAAAATGCTACGGAGGCGATATTTCCCGCAAAAGAAAATTGCTCGACAAACAGAAGAAGGGGAAGAAAAAAATGCGTGAAATCGGCAATGTAGAAATTCCTCAAAGCGCGTTTCTGGCAGCTTTAAAGTTGGATGAATAGTGGAATGATAAATTTCAAAACCCCAAGCGCGCTCCCAGGATTTAAGCTAGCACTCGGCTTCACAATTTTTTATCTTAGCCTGATAGTCATCATTCCCCTGTCCGGACTATTCTTTGCTACTTCCAAACTTAGCTTATCAGAATTTTTTAGAATCGCGACCGATGCTAGGCTTCTTCATGCCTACAAAATAAGCTTTGGATGCGCATTCATCGCTGCATTGTTAAACGCAATTTTTGGTACGATTTTATGTTGGGTTTTGGTGCGTTACAATTTTTGGGGGAAAAAAATTCTTGATGCGATTGTTGATTTACCATTCGCGCTTCCAACCGCAGTTGCAGGAATTGCGCTTGCTGCGCTTTACAGCCCAAATGGTTGGATCGGGAGATACTTTGAAAATTACGGAATTAAAATCGCCTTCACACCAATCGGAATCATAATCGCCCTTACATTCATTGGCCTACCTTTTGTGGTTAGAACTCTACAACCAGTTCTTGAAGATTTAGAAAAAGAAGTAGAAGAAGCCGCAACCAGCTTAGGTGCAAGCCGCTTTCAAATTTTTACCAGAATCATCATTCCGTACATTCTTCCCGCATTGCTTACTGGATTTTCTATGGCCTTCGTCCGCGCCCTCGGAGAATATGGCTCAATAATTTTTATTGCCGGCAACATGCCTTTTGTCTCAGAAATGGTGCCGCTTCTGATCATGATCAAACTCGAACAATATGACTATTCCGGCGCCACTGCAATTGCAGTTGTGATGTTAGTAATTTCGTTTCTTTCCTTGCTGCTAATTAATTTTCTACAGCGGTGGAATCGGGCTAGATCGTGCTAGAGCGTGTTTAGTTTTAGAACTTACAAAATGGGCGTGCTAACCAAGCAATCCTCATTTTTAACCTCCCGATTCCCTATCCCAAAAATTTTTCCGTTGTTTTCTTGAATTAGCTCAGGAAATTCCGCGCCTTGCTACTTTTTCGGAAGTAGTTTTGGGACGTAGCCAAGCGGTAAGGCAGCGGTTTTTGGTACCGCCATCGTAGGTTCGAATCCTCCCGTCCCAACCAACTCTTGAGTCATTTAGAAACCTGCTTACAAGCATGTTTTTATGTGGCTCCAATTTATTTTTTTAATTTATTTTCCATGACAGACGACTACAACAATAACTACAACAGAGATCGTAACAATAGTTACAAGCCAAGAGAAGGCGGTTACAATAAAAGCTACGGCGGCGGCGGTGGTGGCAATAATAACCAAGTTGATAGCAGCAAGACTCAGCTCTTTATCGCAAAGGGAAGGAATGATGGTATGGATCCAAGATCACTAGTCGCATTTATTTCGAGCGAAGCAAACATCTCTTCAAGCCTAATCAGCAGTGTGAAGGTTTTGGACGCATTCTCATTTTTTGCAGTTCCAAATGAAGATGCTGGAGCACTTCTTGATCTTTTCCAACAAAAGGCCGGCGAAGGCAGACCTCTAGTTTCAAAAGCAAGAAGAAAGAAGAGTGACGGCGGCGGCGGTTTTAACAGCGACGACGACTTTTAGTTTTTTGCTAATCTTTAGTTAGACGAAAAGCCCCATAACAAAAACTGTTATGGGGCTTTTTGTTTACTTACACACGAGTGACGCCCCGCCTTGTGGGGACCCCAATGCCAGAGCGGAATATTTTTAGAGGTTCCCTCAAGTTTTAATTAGCTCTGGTATATCCACTCTCAACCCTTATCTGCAAACCCCCAACCATGTCTAAAAAAATCGCCCTAATCGACGGCTATGGTTTTGTTTTCCGCGCCTACCATTCATTACCACCATTAACCAGAGCAGACGGAACGCCAGTTGGCGCAGTTTACGGCTTTACCAACATGCTTATTAAGCTCATCGCAGGACTCGACGTATCACATGTTGCAGTCGTATTTGATTCAGGATCCAAAACCTTTCGTAATGAAATTTATCCAGCCTACAAAGCTAACCGACCTCCTTGTCCGGAAGATTTAAAACCACAATTTGCAATTGTAAGAGAGGCCGCGGAATCACTGAATTTGCCGATACTAGAAAAAATTGGATTCGAAGCGGATGACATCATAGCGACCATTGCTAAAAAATCATCGAGAGAGGGTTATGATGTGGTGATAATCTCATCGGATAAAGACCTTATGCAGCTAGTCAATGAGCGTATCTTCATGTATGATGCGATGAAGAATAAATTTATCGGAATTAATGAGGTGAAGGAAAAATTCTTCGTTGAACCGCAAAAAGTTTTGGAAGTATTATCCTTGATCGGAGACGCTTCGGACAATGTTCCTGGGGTTAGAGGGATAGGACCGAAAACTGCAGCAGAGCTCATTAACCAATTTGGAAGTGTAGAAGGAATTTTTGCTAACCTTGAGCAAATCAAGCAGGAGAAGAGAAGGCAGCTTTTACAAAATGGAATTGAGAATGCCAAACTTTCGAAAATCCTCATAGCACTTGCAGAAAATGTTGAGATCGGTATCGAGATTGAGGACCTTAAGGTGAGGTCAATTGATCCTAATAAATTATTGGCATTCCTTGCTAATCAGGGGTTTAGGTCGCTTGAAACTAGAGTAAGAAAAGAGTTTGGAGTTTTTGACATCCCTACAAATCCAAAATCTAGTCCTGACAAAAACGGATCAAATAAATCATCCGAGTCATCAAATAATAATTGTACAAAACAAAAAAATCTAAGTTTTGGTGAGATTAAAAAAACCAAAATTTCTTCTTTGGAGATTATCGATAGAATCAATTTGGAAGCCGTTAGAAATGGTTCTGTAACAATTGATTACCATTCGAATGCTGGCGAAATTGGATTCATCACAATCTCCACTGCAAAACACAACGAACCGCTTAGTGAGATTTTTTATTTCACACCTCAAAACCATAAACACAGCACCTCATCCGATCTTTTTTCTTTCACAGAAAGTCAGGTCACTAATGCAAATCAAGCAGAATTTGGAATAGAAATTTTGCAAAAAATTCTATTCGATCATTCCATTAAAAAAATCTTTTTTGAAGCAAAGCCGTTCCTAAAATTAGCTGCTGAAAATCAACGTTTTTTGTCATCTTCTGAACCAATTGAGACTCGTGTTCAAACTTTTGGAAATGTTGATTTAAGACATGGCCTAAAAATACAAAAAATTAATTCTTACGAAGATGTTTCTCTCATAAATCATCTCCTCAATTCTGCAATTAGACAAAATCTACAAGAGCTGATAAATAGTAATTTAGAGGATGATATTGCGGAATTGGGATTTGATGAAATTTTTGCCACAATCGACAATAAAACATCAAAAGAATCGGATAGGAAGAATGTAGAATTTCTTGCTGATGAGAAGAAAAAAATAGAGTTTTTTTCCTTCAGAAATTTTTCTATTCACAGACTTTACCATATTCTTTCTAGCAAAATTTTTGAGCTAAAATTGAGTGAAGCATATTTTTCTTATGAGCTTCCAGTCCTAGAGGTAATTGCTGCAATGGAAGTTGAAGGAATAGGAATTGATGTTGCAAAACTGCACTCACTCTCGGAAGAATTCGCTAAAAATATTAATGTGCTACAAGGTGAAATTTACAAAATTGCCGGATGTGAATTTAACATCGCTTCAACCCAGCAGCTTTCTGGAATTTTATTTGAAAAATTGGGACTTGTCACAACGAAGAAATCTAAAAAAACCGGATCTCTTTCAACTAATCACGACGTACTTGGAAAGCTTGAAGAAGAAGGGCATGTCATAGCTTCCAAGATTCTTGGTTTCAGAAAATTTTCTAAATTAAAAAACACTTACACCGATTCTTTGCCAAAAGAAATCAATCCTAAAACCGGCAGAATTCACAGTAATTTTTCAACAATTTCAACCGTTACCGGGCGACTTAGTTCTAATCACCCTAACCTACAAAACATTCCAATAAGAACTGCGGAAGGTAGAAAAATTCGTGAAAGTTTTATTGCCAGAAAAGGCCATGTTTTAATTTCTGCGGACTATTCCCAAATTGAGCTGAGAGTAATTGCTCATGTAGCAAACATTGAAAATCTTATCACTGCATTTCAGGACAAAAAGGACATTCACAGAATCACAGCGAGTGAAGTTTTTAAGATTCCTGAAAATGAAGTGAGTGATGATTTGCGCTCAAAAGCAAAAGCGATAAATTTTGGAATCATCTACGGCATCAGCGCTTTCGGACTCGCAAAGCAACTGAATATTACGAGGCAGGAAGCTGGGGATTACATCAACTCTTACCTTCATGCATATCCTGGCATTGATCTTTACATGAGAAATACCATCGAGTCAGCGCGCAGAAACGGCTATGTTCAAACATTGTCCGGAAGAAAATGTTTCATTCACGGCATCAATGACAAAAATCATATCGTGAGGTCCGAAGCTGAAAGATTATCAATCAACGCCCCAATTCAGGGAAGTGCTGCGGATATTGTGAAGAAGGCTATGAAAAGAGTTTATGATGAATTTTTGAAACGCGAAATGAGCGCAAGAATTTTACTACAAATTCACGACGAATTGATAGTTGAAACCGAAGAAAGTAATGCGCAGATCGTTATGGATCTGTTGAAGCAAAAAATGGAAAATGCCGTGATTTTAAATGTGCCGATTATTGCGGATGTGAAGGCTGAGAAGAGTTGGAAATAAGGTGGTGCGGACGGAGGGACTTGAACCCACATGCCGTGAGGCGCTAGATCCTAAGTCTAGTGCGTCTGCCAATTTCGCCACGTCCGCAATGCTGTGAGTGGAAACTACGCCGGAACTACATTGATAAAAACACGTCCATTTGGACCTGATTTTACAAATTTTACTATTCCAGCGATTGTTGCAAAAATCGTGTGATCCTTGCCAATTCCAACATTTTTACCCGGATGCCATTTTGTTCCTCTTTGACGAGCTATGATGTTTCCAGGTATTACTGATTCACTACCAAATTTTTTGATTCCGAGTCTTCTGCCCGCTGAATCGCGACCATTTCTTGAACTGCCGCCCGCTTTCTTCGTTGCCATGTTATTGTGTTGTTTAAATCAGAGTTTATGCCTTGATCGAAATGATTTTTAACTGGGTATGTTGTTGACGATGACCATTTTTTCTACGAGAATTTTGTCTTCTTCTCTTTTTGAAAATGATTACTTTGTCACCTTTAAAAGTCTTAATAATTTCAGCTTCAATGCTAGCTCCTTCAACTGCAGGACTTCCGAAAGAAATTTCGCCCTGGTCATTTTTTACCAATAAGACCTTGTCTAACACAACCTTAGAACCAACCTCACCGATAAGTTTTTCAACGATAATTTTTTCATTTGGGGAAACGCGGTACTGCTTTCCTCCAGTTTCAACAATTGCAAACATAACCTGATTCTAATTTTAAAAATATGTCCACTCCGCCTGTAAGCAGGCAGGGGCGCGCGAAGTTAGGAGGGGCAATGATTTTGTCAAGTAACTAAGAAGTATGAATGATTTTTTGAGGTCAATAATTACTCCCCAGGTTGAATTTGAAGGGTCGGAGAGGCAAGAGCGATTTTTGCAAAGCTTCTGCGATCTCTATAGAATTGAGCTTTTTAAAGATGGGCTGGATTTGATTCTAACCAAAATGCAAGAAAAACATCTTGGTTTTGAAATTAAAATTGTGAAAGGCTGGGACACCAATGTGGGATGTTTTTTAACAGAAAGAAAAACATTTTACGATAAAACATTGGGTAAATTTTTGCATAAATCTTCACAAAAAATTATCTTACGCCAATTGTCATGCAACGTGTTAGCGCATGAAATGGCGCACGCTCTAGAACTTGAAAGCGGACTTGATTTGGGAGAAGATTTCCGCAAGGCAATAGGGTTTGACATGAAGGATCGAGAACCGGCCCTACTCACATTGAAGGCCGAAATTAAACGTTTGATGGTTGAAGCTTTAAAATCATACAAGCAGCATCAATTTTTGTCAGAACTTTTTGCGCGCTATTTTGAACTTCTAAGCATTTCTAGAAATGTTTGTACGACAGGAAGCTTCGCTACGTCTGATGTGATGGAGTTTTTTCAGAACACAACCAACTTCTTAGAGAAAGTTTTTAATCCAAAAATCAGACCGAAAATTAACTCGAGAATTGCTCAGATTACCAGCGAACTCGTAACGCAAGTTCGGTTGACAAAGTCCCAGGAAAAATTTCAGGAAAAAATAGAATCGTCAAAAAATAAAACTTGGTCGAAGAGTGTTCAATCTAATGCCCGGTGGCAAAGTGGATGGAAGTCGGCTGACGAGTTGGGGAAAAAATAATTTTAGAATGGTTCCTTTAATAGAGCCTGTATAATAGAGCCCGCATTCAAATTCTGACACGATTTTTTCTCTTCTTCCACCACAGGCTAATGCCAGTAATTGCAAAAAGTATTGGCAAAAATCCTACAAAAAATACCAAAGTTTTCCATATTATTCCAAGCCCCTTTCCCTCATGCAATAATGGTTGTAATACGATTATTTTTTCTCCTGCTAAATAAAATTCTGGGTCAAAACCACGAATAATTTTGGACTCATTCGAATCAACAAAAACTGCAATTACCAATCCACCTTTGCTAGAATTCTTCTCAGCAAAATTTACTCGAAATGGCTGATTTGATTTGGTTGGAATATTTAATGAAACCAGTCTTAGGTCTTGAAAATGCTCGCTTGCTAGACTTACCACTTCGTCAATTTTTTCTTTTTTAACTTCATGAGGAGTGGTAATTGCATTCATTTCTTTCTTTAAATCCTCTCCACCAAAAACAGCTGTAATGCCTTGAGTCATTTGCTTCGGAAAGGCTAGGTAAATTCCGCTAAAGCTGGCAATAAATAAAAATCCAAAAGTCCAAAATCCTGCGAAGCCATGCAGGCCGCGGTAAAAACGAATGCCTTTGGATTTAAAATCAAAGGTGAGACCAAGGCGAAAATCACTACGAAGCTGCGCCCAGCTTTTTTCTGAGAATTTTTTTGGCCACCAAATCACGATTCCACTAATTGTCATTAGCAGTAAAATAATTCCAAAAATTCCAACAATATTTCTGCCGACTTCACCTTGAATCAATAAGTTAGTGTGAAATTTTTTGACCCAATAAAAAAAGTTCTCTTCAGGATTTTGTACCTTCAAAACTTCAAGCGAAACCGCGTCGATCAAGACCTCACGGAATCCTTTCTTTTGCGGACCAGGCACAGCTAAGGCCTCGTCCCCCAAATTGCCATTGTCTCTACTTCGCTCGACCACCGGAGTATTTTTTGTGAATCGAACTACGGCGGCAGAGTTTTTTTCTAAAGGAAATTTTACAAAATTAGCAACGAATCCTTCAGGAATTTTTGCTTGTGCCGCCCTAATTAAAGCACTCGCTTGAGCTATTTCCCCTTCCACAAAAACGTGATTTTGTTTCAAAAAGAATTCAGCAATCGGCTTTTCTAAAATCAAAATCGACCCACTTAAACCCTGTAGAGTCAATGAAATACAGAAAGTTAGTGCGAGATAGAGGTGTAGTTTTTTAAGAAATTTTCGCATTTTTTTGACCTGATCGTTCGTCACCAATTTCTTTGATTTTGGGTTAGTTGGTTTGTTAGTGATTGTTTATTCCTTGATTGGGCTGGCCGCGATTAGACAATGTGGTGCCGGTATTCGGTGTAACGTATGTTTTTGGCAAAAATTTTTCTTCAAAAAAACTCTGAAACTTTTGTGATGTTTCTTGAAAAGTTGCTGTCGAGTTTTCTTCTTCAATTTCTTCCAGCTTTGTTCTCATCTCAATCAAATCCACCTGACTGTAAGTCGCAGCAAGCTCATCCATTTTTTTTGTTAACTCTTCATCAACAAAGAAATTTCCTTTTTCGTCTTTCTTCTCGTCGCCAAGCAAAGAAGCGGCGATTGGTCTGGTAAGGTTTTCATAGGCAAGAATGACGCTTGAAACTATTACTTCGCGCTCATCTCCAACCTCAGTCACGCCAGATTTTCTTTGTCCAATTACATACGAATAAAATCCCAATCCTGCGCCGCCATGATGAAAATATTCCACGCCTTGATTCTCAATTCGCCTCACTCCAAGACCATATCCTTCAAACATTTGTCCAGACTTATTTCTTTCATCATCACTCGGAACAAAGTTTTTTGGATCAAAAAAAATCTTTTCCGCAGCAGCGCTAAATAGCCTCCCATCAAGTATTGCTTGGTAAAATTTTGAGACTTCTTCCGCGGTAGAATAAATTCCACCAGCAGCGGAATCGTAGTTAAAATCTTGTCCCGATGTCACCTTTCCCTCGAAGTAATCGTAACCCTGCGCAACCTCTATTTCAGGCCTTCCTTTAACAGTTACTTGGCTTGACGAGCTGTCTTTAACGCAAGTTTCTTTTACTCTAGATTGCTCAACAGAATCAATCGCAAATTCTGGAAATTCAGAAGGCTCGGTAACTCGCCCAAGCGCTGACAATGGCGAATCTGGAAATTGCACTTCCTGACTTTTTTTGTATTCCATTTCGTCAGGCATGAATGTTTTTGTAAGTTTAAGTGGAGTGATGATTTCCTCTTTTACAATTTCAGATAATTTGACAGGCCTGCCTTTTGCTTCCATCGCAACACTTTCCATGACAGCGCGTAGAACGTTATTGTAGGAATTGTCGCAGTAGGAAAATTTTCCAAAACCGCTTGGATTGATCTGCGGACTTGAATAAGAACTTTCTAAATGAGTGTTTTGACTCTGATTTGACCTAAAATCTAGCAAATCTGAGACGTTCCAAAAATTCTCAATCATTCCAGAAGTGTGATTCAACAAGTGCCGCAATGTTACCTCACTGTAACGCGGATGACTCCTATTCAACTCTTCAAAATATTTTTTCTGATTCTTGTTTCCATGCTTTTCGATCAAGCCTTTGAACTGAGAAATTGGCGTTCCAATTGGATCATCCAAATTAAAGAAATGCGAATATATTTCATTCGCTGTCATCCTTACCAAAGCTGCGGCGGTGAAGGTTTTAGTAATGCTAGCGATTTGAAAAACCCGCTCGTTTTCCAAAGATTTTTTCTGCAGAAACTCTTTGTTATTTCCTACATTCTGAGTCACAAAAATGTCACTCTCCAAAACTCTTCCCGTCAAAAATTCTTTTGGTCTTGAGTTGGTTTTTAGTTGATGTGGAAGAGCTTCTAATGAAGTTGCTGAGAGCGCTTGGAATGCGGTATTGTAGGCGTCTGAAAGAGGCATGTTTTTACTTTTTTGAAGTTGGCAGGAAAATAAAAAAGTGATGATGAGAGCCGTCGACAGCAATTGTTGCATTTTCTGCAACAATTGAATGCGATCTATACCCAACCAACTTCAAGAAGTTGATCGGGTATAAGTTTTTTTTGTACGCGACACGAGTCGCACTCATAAGAATTCTTAGCTTGCAGGGTTCCCCATACGCCAAAGCCTACGCATGAAAATAATTTAACCTCGATCTAATCATCCTCCCCTTGGGGGAGGATCGAAGAGCGTAGCGATTCGAGGAGGGGTAAAAATAATTAAGTTTTTAGTTCCTAACCCCTCACCGAATCGCCTTACTTCGTAAGGCTCTTCGACTCTCCCTCAAGGGGAGAGTGATTAGACCGAGTATTTCTTAAATTTCATGCGTAGGCCCTGCCGATATACTGAATCTGATAAGAAAGATCGGTATGTTGAATCAGATTCGGTCTAGCTCTTCTTCTTTAAAAATGTTAGAGAGATGCCACGAAATCACCCGCCCTTTATTATTTTTTTACGATTCTTTTTTGATTCCAAGGCGCCTTGGTTAAAATTAATGCCATTCCGCAACGGTCAGTAATTCCTGCAAAAATTAATCCGGCACCAACAAAAAGTGGAATCGCGGCGAAAGCTGCGTCACTAGTAAGAGCAAGAATTGAGCCAATAAAAGTAATAGAGCCAGCGGCAATTCTAACTTGACGCTCGAGTGTAATTTTATTTCCAACTGAAGTTGAACACGCTTTTGACGCATGACCCTCAACACCCTCTCCGCAAGATTCACAAGCAGTTAACCCACCCTCAATCACACAAACATTTTGGTAACCACTGACCAAAAACTTTTCTGCCGCCTTTCCAGCTCTGGTTCCGCCACGACAAAGGAAGTAAATTGTTTTTTCTGAATCGACACAATGTTCCTTAATAAATTTTTCTGGATTCAGCTCGTCTAAAGGAATATGAAAGTGATTTCGAGTCAGTCTCTTTTCGTCATGCTCCATTTTAGTGCGCACGTCAATGACTACTGAGTCTTGTGGCGCAAGGAATTTAAATTGTTCCGAAGAAATTGTTTGGCAGATTTTCATTGAGTTGGCTGGTTATTGTTCAAGAAGTCTCTAAAAATTTACCACCAACGAAGCTTTGAACGCGCGAGGGGAGCCTGGTTGAATGTTATTATTGCCGTCTGCGGTCTGAATGTATTTTCGTCCGAAAAGATTTTCGGCATTCATTTGAAGACGGTAATCTGAATTTATTTTGTAATAAACTGCTCCATCAAATCGTGTGAAGCCTTTCAACTTCACGCTATTGTCGACTGCGGCGAATTGGTCTGATTGGTAAATGGCTCCAATCGCTGCAGCCCATTTTTGAGTGAAATCATATTTGTTCCAAAGTGACCCCATATTTTTAGGCACTAGAGCTACATTCGAACCAGCATTAGCGGCTGTTGTCGTTTTCGTAACAATGGCATTTTGAAATGCATAAGCGGCGATGATTTGCCATTGATTGGTAATTTTTCCAGTGGCTCCAAATTCAACGCCCTTGGTGCGCGAAGCTCCCGTAAGAACAAAATTTCCTGAGCCAGAAGGGTCGTTGGCTTTTGTGTTGGTGCGATCAAGTTGGTAGACAGAGGTGGTTAAATTGAGCTTCGAATTTACGTCCCATTTCGTTCCAATTTCATAATTTTGAAGATGCTCTGGTCTCAAACTTTGGGTCTGTGAAGTTAATGTAGACATTTGATCTCCGGAACTTGGGAGGTAACTCACGCTGTAACTGCTGTAGATTGAAACTGTTTCTTGCGGTTTGAACACAATACCGGCGCGAGGTGACAGCAAATAATCAGTTCTACCAAAATTAGAGCTGGTGCGATTATTTTGGAATTTCATCTGGAATATGTCGTAGCGTATGCCTGCCGTTAATTGTAATTTTTTTGTTAAGTCGATTTGGTCTTGAAGGTAACCAGCATAAACATTCACTTCTGATTTACTGTCAGCGTCAGTTGAGGCTTGACGGTAAGTTATTGGGGTGGAGCTGACGGGGTTACTGCCTGGTACCGTAACTGAGGTTGCTGCATTATTGAAGTAACCGGTGTTGCGGAAAAATTCTGAATTTTGTTGCGAAATTTCCATGCCAATCAAGGCGGTGTGGTCGATCGATCCAGTTTTAAATTTTTTGGTTAGATCGGTTTGGTTAATAAAATTCTCACGCTTAACCGCATTGTTGTAAGCGGTAATCGTTAAATTGTCTGAAGAGTTTACAGAACTTCCGGGGTAAACATTTTGGTAAAATTTTGAATTCTCAGTGTAACGTGTGTAGTTGCGAAGCTTCAGCGTAGGCGCAAACTCATGCTCGAGAATCGCAAATTCGGAATTGACGGTAGCGTTTGAGAAGTTTTGAGTTGGGTCACCAAAAAATGTTGAGGACCTGGTGCGGTAAGGAGACCCGTCTTGCGACGGAATTCCGCGGTCGTTAAAACGGCTGTCATGAAAATATTCATACCCAACTTTTAGGTCGGTATTTTTTGCTAAAGAAAGTGTAGCCGTAGGATTAAAGCCGTAGCGTTCGAGATCGCCATGCTGACGGAATGTGCCAGATTTTTCGTACATGCCGTTGAGTCGAAGTGAAAGCTTGTCATTAACTCGGTCACCAATGTCGGCCTGAATGCGTCTATTGTCGAAAGATCCGCCAGATGCAATTATTTGGCGCGTTCTTTTTCCATCAGCAGATTTTGAAACACGATTAATAACACCGCCACTGCCACCTCTACCAAAGGCCATGGCATTTGGACCTTTCAGAATTTCAATGCGGTCAATGTTGTAAAAATCACGAAAATATTGCGCATCGTCACGTGCGCCATCAATGAAGAAATCAGCGGTGGTGCTGTTTCCGCGCATGATTACTTGGTCACGATTATTTTCACCTTGGTGAAGCGTAATGCCAGGAACGTAACGAATTGCTTCGCCAATATTTGAAATATTTTGGTCACGAATTTGTTCTTGAGTAACTACAGAAACTGATTGCGGAACGTCGAGAAGTGGCGTGTCTGTGCGCGTTGAGCTGCGAGTTGCGCCAGTTTTGTAGCCCGTCACTTCGCCGTCACCTTGGTGTGAAGTTGCCGTTACCGTAATTTTAGGTAAGGTTTTTTCTGCAGTAGAATCTTTTGCTTGGGTTGTGGCTATTGAGAACATGGCAATTGCCATTATTACTAAGACAAGAAAGCGATTGTTGTTCATAGTTTTGATTCAATTTAGAGAGTGATGATCCACTACCCAGTGCTTAACTAATAGCCTGTCCTAAGTCTTTTTTTACAGGTTCTCTTCGCTCATCACCCTCACCCCAGCCCTCTCCCCTCAAGGGAGATGGGGTTAGTACGATTTTGTTTTTACCTTCATTCATTTTAAAGAAAGTTGGTTTAGCAAGAATCGGTGATACTCCCTCTCCCTTGATGGGAGAGGGCTGGGGTGAGGGTGATATGAGTCATGGAGTGAGAACTTTAGGACAGGCTCTAAGATTTGGTACTATTTTGGTTCAGTCACAAACCCGATATTGTTCAGCCCGTATTTCTGCGCTAACGCAAGAACATGACTAACTTTTCCGTAATTCACGTCCTTGTCAGCCCGCAAATGAATATGACGCTTTTGGTGATTATTAGCAATTCCTTGCAATGCAGTACTAAGCTCATCTTCCAATACTTCTTGGTCATCAATGTAAAACTTTCCACTTCCATCAATTGAAATATTTGTAGCCTTTTCCTCGCTAATTTGTGCCGCACTTTCACTTGGAAGATTGAGCTGAATTGCATTAGTCAGCATTGGCGCCGTTACCAAAAAAATTACAACTAACACTAGCATCACATCAACAAGCGGAGTCATGTTGATTTCGGCTAGCGGAGCTTGCAGATCGTCACGATCGAATGGGCTACGCATTGGCTTTAATGCTTGGATTGTTAGAGAGGTAGGTTGTCATCTGCTCTGCAACATGACGAAGATTTTGTACCAAAAGCCGATTGAAGCGAACGAAAGTATTGTAAGCCAGAACCGCAGGAATCGCGGCAAAAAGACCGATTGCAGTTGCGATTAAGGCTTCCCCCATGGGACCTGCAACCACGTTTAGTCCGGCATTACCTTGAGCAGCGATGTCGGTAAGCGCATTGTAAATTCCCCAAACAGTTCCGAACAGACCAATGAATGGTGCGGAGCTGCCGACAGAAGCAAGAATTGTTAAACCGTGATCAAGTCGAAACCTAATTTCATCAAGCTTTTGCACTAGGTGCATTGAAAGAATTTCTTTCTTCCCCTCATGATCATAATTTGGCAAAATATCTGCCAACTTTTCTATTTCAGAAAGTAGCTCTTTTGGACTTCCTTCGACATTGTCAAAACATTCGCCAACTTCTTTACCAGCAAATTTACCAACATATAAATTCTTCGGCCAATCCTTTAAATTTGCATATTTCACGTGGAACAATTTGTAAAAACGATATTCGTCACGCAGCTTCAAACCTTTCCAGAAAATGACATACCAACTGCTGAAGGACATTAAAAGCAGCAGAAGAAAGACTGCCACCAACACGACATCTCCTTGATAAAAAACACGAGCAAAATCCATGGTTTCAAATAATTTTAAATTCTATGGGAACGATTACGTTAGCTTGTACAAATTTGCCGTCACTTCGCGCGGGGACAAATTTCCATTCCTGAACCGTTGCAAGCGCGGCCTCATCAAGAAGTGCTGATCCACTTGAACGCACAATCGTAATTGAAGCGGCGGTACCATCAACTTTAACCACGACCTCAAGCAAAACTTTTCCTTGGATATTTCTTTTGCGAGCAGCTAAGGGGTAGGCTGGGGCTGGGTTGTTGAGATAAGACACATCAAAGACCGGATCGGTCTCTACAGCATTAGTTGCAACAGAATTCGGATTCTCACGGCCGGAAGTTTTTTTCTCTGCTACAGTTTTTTGTGACTTCTCGTTAGATTTTTCTTCAACATCTTTTTGCTGCAATTTTTCTTGCTTTAAAAATGCAAAATCACCAGTCGCTCTTTTTTGAGAATTATTTTCCTTTTTATATTCTTGAGAGGAAGGAGCGACAAAACTAATTTGAATTGTTTTATTAGTAATAACGACAGGGTTTGCCGATGAGATAGCGTAAGCAGCAATGCCAAGGTGTATTGCGCCAGCGCCGATGAGTGGAAAAAGATTGGATATTTTTTGAAACAATGAACTAGATTTCATGAAAAGAAATTATCGATTTAACTTACGATAAATTAATTTTTATGAAAATTGATAGTCAATATCATTTTAGAGGAATGACAGAAATAAGGTGAGTTAAAGATAAAGATCTAGATCCAGGATAGACGCTTACTTCAACTCCTATTTCAACTCCGCGCTTTTATTCAAATCAACATTAAGAATTAATCCAAAACCAATCATCATTGAAGCCATAATTGTACCACCGTAGGAAATGAAAGGAAGCGGCGCACCAACAACCGGAAGCAATCCCATTCCCATTCCAATATTAACGAACATGTGGAGGAAAAAAATATTGATGATACCCATCGTTAACAAGCGTCCATATTGATGTTTTGTTTTCATTGCAATGTCGATGCAAATCGCAATGATCGCCGAATAAATTACGATGGTGAACATGCTACCAACAAATCCCAATTCTTCCGAAAGCATCGTAAAAATGAAATCGGTTTGCTTCTCTGGTAAAAAGTTCAACTGACCCTGCGTTCCATTTAAATAGCCCTTGCCAAACAATCCTCCTGATCCGATGGCAATCTTGGATTGAATGATGTTGTAACCACTTCCCAGTGGATCGTTATTTGGATTTAGGAATGTCAAGATGCGCTGTCTTTGATAATCATAAAGCATGAAATGCCACGCAAAAGGAATCGCGGCAGCAAGCATCAAGCCCACAGAAACAAATTTCCACAATCTTACTCCAGCAAGAAATAAAACAGAAACACCAACCATCACCAGAATTAGCGCGGTTCCGAGGTCTGGTTGGTGAAAAATAAAAGTTGCAGGAATTGCTATCAGAGAGATCGGGATGAAGATAAATTTTATTCTAGCAATATTTTCTGCCTCGATATTGTAGAAATAACGAGCCAAAGCAAAAACGGTGCAAACCTTCATGATTTCAGAAGGTTGAATAGTCAGAGAACCAATGCGAAACCATCTTGTAGCACCCATCGCATTGTGCCCCATTATGTCCACTACTATCACAAGAGACAGTGCAATTGCGTAACAAAAGTAAGAGACCTTGAACCAAAGCGTTATGTCACTTACCGCAATAAAAATCATCAGCGGGAAAAAAATACAAAAGAACCCAAGCTGCCTAACCAACCACGGATGAAAACTTCCTTCACCAGCTGAGTAGAGCATGAAAAATCCAATGAAAGCCAGAACCGTGACTAAAGAAATTAAAAGCCAATTAAGACGTTCCAACTTTTGCAATAACGGGACTTTTTGCTTTTCCGATAATGACATGTTTGACTGATTGTACCGAATCTTATTCAACATACCGAACTTAAATTAACTTTAGGCCTTGCGCAAGGCGGTGATGCAACTCTTAAGAATCTGTTTTAAACCCATTCTGAAGAAGTCGAAATTTTGTAAACAAGGCTCTTGGCCCTGAAGCCTTTTAAATGTTGGGCTGAACACTAATTGAAAACGATGTCAGGACGGCTTGAATTATTAATCAAGCTCTTTACCTTCAGTCAAATCTCACGTCTTTTTTTTTAAAAAATCTCTATCCAGCCTCTACTCATCTAGCATGACAGAAAATCCCAAACAAGGGAAGAAAGCCAAAATCAAAATAAAAAGCTGGTACTCAAATCGCTACCAAATCGTCGTGGTGCAGCGTAATGTTCTATTACTTTTTACATTAATCTCCACTCTCTCCGTTGCTGTTGCGGTAATGTTTGTGAAAGATATCATGTCTTCAAAGTCGCTTGAACCCTACGTAATCGAAGTCGAGCAAAAAACTGGGATAGCCACGGTTGTGGATCAAATGACTTCCCAAACTTTTACGGGCGACCAGATGGTACGTAAATATTTTATCAATCAATTCGTGCATGCTGCAAGCAATTACGATCCCAAAACTTACAAAATCGACGCTGAAAAAGTCAGATTATTTTCTTCTGCAAATGTTTATTCAGAATTCCGTGCGCGCATTAACACAAAGGAGTTGGGAGCAGATTCGTTGATTGAGGTAAGAATAAAATCCGTACAATTCCCAGACGCTAATACGGCACAAATCCGCTTTACGAAACAAGTTACAATGCTTTACAACCCCGTTAAAAATGTAGAAGAAATTGCGACAATGAAATTCTATTTTGTGCCCGACGTTAGTCTGACAATGGAAGAAAGATTTATTAACCCTCTCGGATTTCAAGTAAGTAGCTATTTGGTTACGGAAGAAGCGTTCTCTTACTAAAACATGATTTCAAACTCTGTTCACAATCAAATTCGCACCAGTCTCTTCTGGCTACAACTTGCGACATTGTTTGCTGTCTTCATGTTTTTCTCTTCTGCATCTTTTTCACAAATTCCGATCACAACAGACTCCCGCATTCGGACTCTGGTCTACAATCCAAATGAAGTTTACGAATTAAAATTTTATTACAATTATCAATCCTTCATCGAATTTTCTGAGGATGAGGACATTGAAATGATCTCAGTCGGAGAAGCGTTCGCTTGGCGTCTAACGCCTGCAGGCAAAAGACTATTCATACGTCCTCTTGAAATCGCCGCACACACCAACATGACCATCATTACCAACAAAAGAACTTACCATTTTGACATCAGATCATCCGAGTTCAACGGCAAGGCGGATGAAGATTTAGTCTACACAATTCGCTTCTTCTACCCACAAATCGGGCAACCATTGCCAATCCCTCCACAACTTGCCATGCCGAATCCCGGAGCAAAAATTATTCAAGCAATAACAAAAACTCCATTCCCTGGCGCTAGAATAGATGAAGATTTACCGAATATTCTAGAAAGAAATCCTGAAGAAGGTGAGTTAAATTTTAACTACAGTTTCGCAGGACAATCCGACAATATTAATCCGCTCAAGGTTTACGACAATAACAACGAAACACTTTTACAATTTTCAAATAACAATTTAGTGATTCCGTCAATCAGCATCGTTGGGCAGGACGGCTCCGAGCGCGGTGTAGAATATTTTATTCGAGACGATTACGTGGTGGTTCAAGAAATCGCAGCACAATTTACTCTACGTCTGGCAGACAGCCTGATTTGCGTCTACAATAACAAGCTCTTACAACGATAACGATGCCTGACGAAAAGTCCCTTTTGCGCATTACGATTCTACACTTAATCGCAATTTTGTTTGTAATATTTAACGTGTCGGACATTAGGATTGCTGGCTTCTCCAGCCTCATTCCCCTGTTCGATTTAATGTTCGTTTTTTACTTCGGAATTTTTAGAAAAACCTTCGCTGTGTGGTTTATCTTTTTGCTTGGAATCTGGAATGATTCAATCAATGGCAACGCCGTTGGAACCACTGCGCTTTGCTACATTTTACTCGTAAAATTTTTCCAAGTTTTAAATGAAAGAATGATGATCAGAGAAAATTTTTTCCAGATCTGGAAGCAATTCACCGTGTTTTGTTTTTTATTTTTATTGATGAAGTGGTTGATCCTTTCAGCCTTTAATGGCGCTGCTTATAGCGTTATTACCCCACTTGTTCAACTAATTCTTTCCTCAACCGTTTACGTAGTCATACACGGATTTTGTGGATATTTAAGCGCAAAACTCTTGGAAGGTTAACGTGTTAAGAGACATACGTAAAAACAAGACTTTCAACCGTCGCGCTCTACTTCTTGGAAGTGTTCAATCGGCGTTGGTTGGCGTCCTGGTTACTCGTCTTGGCTACCTGCAGCTGTGGAAACATGAAGAATATTCCATCAAATCAGACAGTAATCGCATCAAGCCAGTAATAAACCCGGCACCACGTGGTACAGTTCTTGATCGCCACGGTTTTCCTTTAACAAGAAATGACAATAACTACCGCCTCTTACTCTACCTCGAAAAAAAGCGTAACGTTAATGACCTTGTAGACAAACTGGTTCGCATCCTTGATCTAGATGAGGAAACAAGGTTACTCTTTCTTGCAAAAATAAAGAATGCCCGTCGAAAAAATGTTGTGTCCCTAATTGACAGTCTTGAATGGGATGACCTGGTTCGCATTGAAACAAATTCGCATCTTCTCTCCGGCATCTCAATTGAAAGTGGCATCATACGTCGCTACCCTTACCCTAAAGAAACCGCTCACTTCCTTGGTTACGTCTCTCTTCCTTCAGAAAAAGAAATTGATGAAAGCGAACAAAATCTTTTCATGCATCCAGATTTTCGCGTTGGGAAATCCGGCATCGAAAAAACTTTTGACGAACCTCTAAGGGGAAAATATGGTGTTCGTTACGTTGAGGTTAATGCCCATGAATTTCCAATACGCACACTCTCGATTAAGCCTCCACTGGACGGCTCACGCATCCATCTTACGATAGATTTTCCTCTGCAAAAATTTGTTACCGAAAGAATCAAGGACGAGATTGCTTCTGTAGTTTTGATGAATGTTAAGACGGGAGAAATCCTTTCTTACGCTTCAAGCCCCACTTTCAATCCAAATAATTTTGTTGAGGGAGTTTCGCATGAATATTGGAAACAGCTAAATGAAGACCCAAACAAACCACTAAACAACAAGCCAATTTCTGCGATGTATCCTCCCGGATCAACATTCAAAATTATGGTTGCTTTGGCAGCCTTGGAAAACGGCGTGAATCCAAATAATAGAATTCACTGCAATGGCTTTCATAAATTCGGCAAAAGAACTTTTCACTGCTGGAAAGAGGGCGGGCACGGCTCCATGGATATGAGAAGTGCAATTGCACAATCCTGCAACGTGTATTTCTTTACGATTTCCAATCAAATCGGTTACGAAAAATTTACTGAGATGGCCCGTCGTTTTGGCTACGGAGAGAAATTCGACATTAGTCTTTATGGATCAAGATCGGGAAATATTCCATCCGACGAGTGGAAGAGAAAAGTTTTCAAAGAACCTTGGGTTGGTGGCGATACCCTAAACACCGCGATCGGACAAGGTTTTGTTTTAGCGACACCATTACAAATGGCGGTAGTGGCGGCACGAATTGCGAACGGAGGAGTGCCAATCAAGCCCTACTTGGTGCGCAATCACAACATCAATAAGCAATATGACACCTTAAAAGATAATCCTTTGGTAAAGTCATCACATCTGCAATTGGTACAAGGCGGTATGTATGACGTAATAAACATGCCAGGCGGTACGGCTTACGGGAAGAGAATTGAGGTTAAAGGATTTGAAATGTCAGGAAAGACAGGAACTTCTCAGGTTATTTCCAAGCGGGAAAATGAAATTTCAAAATCAGACAAAAAAGAGGCTACTGAACATCACGCAATCTTCGTTGCCTTCGCTCCTTCGCACGATCCGAAATATGCGATTTCAATCGTGGTTGACCATGGCAAAAGTGGCTCAGCAGCTGCAGCTCCAATCGCCAGAAGTATTTTGATGGAAGCGCAAGGGTTGAATAAGGGCAAGACCGATAATCTCATGTAAGGGAACCTCGGTCATGTATGTCTGTCATCATATCGACCATCACACCCAACATCAGCAGAAATAATCACTTCAACCACCCCGTTTCTTTCAAGTAACAAATTCCCAGCCTCATCCACACCAACAAAAACTCCCTTCATGCTATTGGCTTGGTTCACTGTGATTTCCTGCCCAAGCCTGTAAGCACCGCTCAACCATGAATTACGTATTCCAGCGAAGCCAAAGCTTAGCCAATTCTGGTAAAATTTGTCGAATTCATCAAGAAAATTTCGTACAATATTTTGACGTGACATGGTAACTTCAAAATCTTTCAGACTGCCCGCTGGAAACATTGCATCATCTGGGCTAGACTCCAAATTCAAACCAACTCCGACTACAATAAAATCGGAAATATTTTGTGACACCTTACTTTCAACAAGAATCCCAGCGACCTTTCTGTCATTGATGATGAGGTCATTAGGCCATTTATTTTTGATCGAGAATTCTTTCCTCTGGGGGAAAAAAATCTTCTCCATGGCGCTTCTTAAAGCAACAATCGTAACAAAAGAAATCTGAGAAATTTTTTCTACTGGAATTGGCGTCTGTAGAAGCAAAGAAAAATACAAATTGCCATTCGGAGAGTGCCATTTTCTTCTTTGTCGACCCCTACCTTCACTTTGCGAATTTGCCAAAATCACTTCACGATCACAAATTTTTCCCGAGCTCATTAAATCGAAAGCGTAAGAATTTGTACTCTCCAATTCTTCAAATTCGTGAATCACAAAATTCTCATGCGACCAACTCACACCTGTTCTTTTTCGCATTTGTCCTATTGCTTTTAAATTAGTCAGATTTTTAATCCTGATGAAATCAGCTGCCTTCCCGAGGTTTTAAATTTTTTGAAAAAATGACTAAAGAAACCCAAGAATTACCATTGATGCGTAAAGCAACCGCTGTTTGGCTTGTTGAAAATACTGCATTAACCTTTTCTCAAATTGCAGCATTTTGTGGTTTGCATGAACTTGAGATTCAGGGCATTGCAGATGGTGACATTGCTACCGGCATCACCGGTCAAAATCCGGTCATTTCAGGCCAATTAACTGATGATGAAATTTTTAGATGTACGCAAGATGCAACACTCTCTTTAGAATTAAAAAAGAGCGCTCTGTATTTAGTAAAATTGTCAAAAAAAGCATCTTCGAAATACACTCCAATTGCTAGAAGACAAGACAAGCCAGACGGTATTTTTCACTTACTCAAGTACTACCCAGAAATTTCTAACAGCCAAATCAAAAAGCTGATTGGAACTACAGACAAGATGATCGATTCAATCCGCAATCGCACTTACTGGAACATTAAAAACATTAAACCTCGTGACGTTGTTCTTCTCGGGTTATGTAGTCAGTCCCAATTTAATGATGTGGCCTCTACGATTAAATCAGATGCTTCAGAACAGCCAGTGAAGCCAAAGAAAAAAAGCAAATCTTAGATTCATGTCACAACCAGTAGTCGGACATTACGCACCACTGTTTTCATTGCCAAGCGATGGTGACGAGATTTCTCTTGCCGATCTCAAGGGCAAGAATGTTGTTTTGTATTTTTACCCAAAAGATGACACGCCGGGATGCACAATTGAGGCACAGGATTTTTCAAAAAATATTAAAAAATTTGAAAAGCTAGATTGTATTGTGCTTGGAATTTCAAAAGATGGTGTAGAAAGTCACTGCAATTTTATCGAAAAATATGACCTGTCATTTAACCTACTCTCCGATGAGTCTGGTGATGTATGTCAGAGTTATGGGGTCATTGCCCAAAAATCCATGTTCGGTAAAAAATATCTTGGTATTGATCGCTCTACTTTCTTAATCGACAAACTTGGAAAGGTTTGCAAAATTTGGAAGTCGGTGAAGGTTAATGGCCATGTGGAAGATGTGTTGGGGAGTCTAGGCCGCCTCTAAAGCCTGTCACTTTTTTTGCAGCAACGCACGTCCACACTACATTTTAAATTTAACAAAAAACACAATGTCTACCGTCACTTTAACAGCAGAAAAAAGAGAGAAATTCGGTTCCGCAGAATCTAACAAAATCAAAAGATCTGGCCGTATCCCGGCGATCGTTTACTCCAAAGAGGGTAACATAAATTTTAGTCTCAACCGCAAAGAATTCGAAAAAGAATATTTTCAAGGCAACAGCCTGAGCTCTGTGGTTAACATCGAACTTGCCGGTAAAAAAATTAAAGCGATTGCTCACAAAATTGACCTTGATCCAGTAACGGACAAACCAATTCACATTGATTTTCTAAGCTGTGACGATGGCAACTCTGTACGCGCCAAGCCAAAAATTTCTTTTACTAATCAAGACAAATCTCCAGGTTTAAAAAAAGGCGGCTTCCTGCACATAGTTCTCCGTAGAGCAGAAGTAATATGCGAAGGCATTTCAAGGGAATCTGTTCCTCAATCACTAGAAATTGACATCGGCTCCCTGCACATGGGCAGCAAGATTAGAGCTGAAAGTGTCGTTCTTCCAACTGGTGTAAAATTTTTAGAAAAAGGAAATTTTTTAATCGCGAGCATCATTGGTCGTGGTAAATCAGAAGAGGAAGAAAAATCAACTACAACCGCCACTTCTACCACAACAACTGCTGCTCCAGCGGCTAAAACTGCGGATTCAGGCGAGAAAAAACCAGCGGACAAGTCAAACAAAAAGTAAGCTTTGCTAGCCCGAAATGGAAATTCTCTTTCAACAGCTGGTCAACTCTTTTTTTGTCACACTCCTTCCGGTCATTGGCTACACGCTTCTCATCATCCTTCCGCTGCTTGGAGCTGTTGCTTATTTAACGTTAATGGAGCGTAAAGTGATTGCAGCAATGCAGTTGCGCAAAGGTCCAAATGTCGTTGGACCTTTTGGCTTGCTACAGCCTATTGCGGATGGATTGAAGCTAATGCTGAAGGAAGTCATCATCCCAACCAAAGCAAATAAAGTCCTATTTTTTCTTGCGCCAATCATCACCTTCGTTCTTGCTCTAATTGGCTGGGCAGTAATTCCATTCTCAGAAACTTTCGTTGTAGCCAACATTAATGTTGGCGTAACATACTTACTCGCCACCTCATCCCTTGGGGTTTACGGCATCATCATTGCTGGATGGGCAAGCAATTCAAAATATGCATTTCTTGGCGCCATTCGTTCTTCAGCACAAATGATTTCCTACGAGATTTCCATTGGCCTCATCATCGTCTCCATTATTCTAATTACGGGATCCCTAAATCTTTCTGAAATCGTGCTGGCACAAAAAAATCACTGGTTCGTTTTGCCGATGTTTCCGATGTTTGTTTTATTTTTTATTTCTGGACTCGCAGAAACAAATCGTCACCCATTTGACCTTCCGGAAGCTGAGTCTGAGCTAGTGGCTGGCTACAATGTGGAATACAGCTCGATGCCGTTTTCGATGTTTTTCCTCGGCGAATATGCCAACATGATCTTGATTTCTGCAATGGCTTCGATTCTGTTTTTGGGCGGATGGTTACCAATTTTTGACAATGCTTTTTTCAACGCCATTCCTGGCCTCGTCTGGTTTTGTGCTAAAATTTTTGTTTTACTTTTTTGTTTCATCTGGGTACGCGCGACCTTGCCAAGGTACCGCTACGACCAACTCATGAGATTAGGGTGGAAGGTCTTCCTGCCAATCGCACTAACTTGGGTTGTTGGAACGGCAACATTTGTGGTCTATTTCTAAAATGAAATTCGCTAAATCCCTCTCCTCATTCTTGCTCAAAGAAATCCTCATTGGTCACTACCTGACCATGCGTTATTTTTTTAAGAAGAAAGTTACAATAAACTACCCCTACGAAAAAGGGCCGCTAAGCCCAAGATTTCGTGGTGAGCATGCTTTACGTCGCTACCCAAATGGTGAAGAAAGATGCATCGCTTGCAAACTTTGCGAAGCGATTTGCCCGGCTCAGGCAATTACGATTGAAGCAGAAGAAAGAGCTGATGGAAGTCGACGCACAACGAAATACGACATCGACATGATGAAATGTATTTATTGCGGATTGTGTCAGGAAGCTTGTCCCGTTGATGCGATTGTTGAAAGTCCAAACTTTGAATTTGCCACTGAAACCAGGGAAGAGCTTTACTACAACAAAGAAAAACTTCTCGCCAACGGCGATCGTTTAGAATATGCGCTGAGGCAAAATATTGAGGCAGATTCAGAATTTAGGTAGTCCAAAACATCATCCACATTATTTAGAGAACCTCACCTCTAAGTACGCTTACCTGCTCGAAAATTTATTGCCTAAAAATTTCTAAAAAAAAATCTAATTTTTAGAAGTTCCCTCTAAAATCACCTTTCTCATTTTGCGAATCACGCTCCCAAGCCCTTCGAACACCGCCTCTCCAATTAAAAAATGCCCAATATTCAATTCTTTGATTTGCAAAATTGTCGTAATTTTTTTAGCAGTAACGTAGTCTAAACCGTGACCAGCATGAACTTCTAATCCGAGAGTTTCGGCTAATTTTGCACATTTTTTAATTTTGGTAAATTCTAAATTCCGAGCCTTCCCGATCTTGTGACAAAATTCTCCGGTGTGAATTTCTACAATGTCTGCTCCCGCTTTTTTTGCCGCATGGATTTGCTCTTCATTCGCATCCACAAAAAGAGAAACTTTAATCTTTTGGCGATCTTTTTTCACGTGAAACTTTTTGATCATCGCACTCAAAACTTTCTCATTCTTTTTTACATCCAGGCCACCCTCAGTCGTAACTTCCTGTCTTTTTTCTGGAACAATACAAACCGCGTTAGGCCTTGTTTTAAGCGCAATTGCCAACATTTCTTCCGTCGCCGCCATTTCCAAATTAACTGGAATTCCTACAGATTTTTTTAACCGCACCAAATCTTCGTCGCGAATGTGACGACGGTCTTCTCGTAAGTGAATTGTGATTCCATCCGCCCCACTTTTTTCCGCTAAAATTGCAGCTTTAACGGGATCTGGATGAGCTCCGCCACGCGCATTACGAATGGTTGCAACATGGTCGATGTTGACGCCTAAGCGGATTTTGCTACGAATTTCATATTTCATATTTCTTACAAAACTTTTAGATCATTCTCGCCGCCAAACCCTTGTCGAGCAAGAGTTGGTTGAGGTAAATTCCCTCGTCAGCAATTTGTTGTGGGCTTGAGATTTTCACTCGACTACGCTCGGAGACCGACCCTAGCGGCGCTTCCTGAGCTGGGTCTAGAGGCTGAGATTTCTCTGCCAAAAATACATCCGCAACATACCTTCCGTAAATGTCTTTTCCGGTGGTCTTCACGATTAAAAACGGAATTTTTTTTAGTATTTCTTTCAACACTCTCGAACTCTTTTTACCAGCTTCAGTACTCATTTCAGGTGCGTCAATTCCTCTCAAACGAATGATTTCACGGTGAAAAATTTCGAAGCCTAAATCGAGATTTACGTGAATTGTGTCACCGTCAACAACGCGCTCTAGGTAAGCTTTGTAAGCATTTAGATTCCTTGGTTTCAGCGTAGATTTTTTGGCAGAATATTTCTTCGATTTTTTACTTACCTCAACTACTTGACCATTTTTTTCTAAGCCGACAGACAGCTCATTACCGACTCTGCGAAATACATGAAAACCTAGGTCGAAGTAAGACTCGTCAACTCCAGAAAATTTTGTCAGTGAGTAAGAAAATAATTTTCCACGAACTGGTGTTAGTGGTTTTGCTGAAAGATTTTTTTGTGTAGAAGTTTTTTTATTAGACTGAGAAGCCTCACCGGACGAGTCTTCTAACATTAACTTATTTTCAGTTTTTGCTTTTTTTACCTCTTCTTGAAGTCGATCGCTATTCCAGGAATTTTCTTTGACGAGATTTTCAAGGTATTCTCTTTCGTCTGATTTTTTGATTCCACTAAGCACGCGGTAATGGCTCCAGTTCAAGCGGGCATCATCTTCAGGGATAGTTTGGTAGGATTTGTAGAAGTTGCGCATTTTGTAGAGGACGGTCGTAGTAATGAGAATGTCCTGCGCAAGTTGTTCAATTAACTTATTCCCGCGCTCTTCGTAACTTTTGGCGTTATTTTTGGGGAGATGTTCATCGATTATTTTTCCGACTTGCCATGCCATTACGATTCTCTCTCGCATGACCATTTTTGAGATATTACCCTGCGTTTGTCCGACACATTTCCGAACCTCGGAGAGAAGTTTCTGGTAACCAACTAGTACAATTTCTACGCTTTTTTTCTTGCTCATTTTTGTTATTTTGTAAGTCTCTCGCCGCGCGGCGAGAGACTACTTGATTTTTCGCGATTCAATAAACACAAGGCTTTTCAGACCTAGCTTTGTAAAAAATGAAAAAATTTTCTACTCAACCACTCAACAATCTTAAAAACTTTTCATGGTTACTATTTTAAAGATTTGAATAATTAAACCTAGATCGACTAAGGGTGAGTTCAATCTCCTAGCGCAACTTTACATCGTTGTTAACCTCAAAAGGTTTACAACAATTAAAGTGCGCAATCATGACCAAAAACTACACTCGGATTTCTCTTTGTGAACGAGAAATAATTTACAAACTCAACCTTGAGAAAA